>JAYSOP010000218.1:0-1883 GCA_043722905.1 Chryseolinea sp. | reverse complement strand
ATTGAAGACCTTAACCGTATTCTGGAATATAAAAAAGGTGGAGTGCTTGTGGAGGGTTTTTACAGTGATGGACAAAAAGGCACTTACGGGCTGGATTGGTAGTACTCGCACTATTCGTCAGATCTGACTGGGGTGGTCTCTCCAAAAAGTTTTACCTTTGTGTCTTAATGGCACAAGCCGTATGAAGAATTTTGGTATTCAGGAGGCGCTCTCATCGCTGGGTGTAAAAAAAAATAATTCTGGTATTTCTACGGGCAAAACCTGGCTGCGATCAAAAGGTACACGCATTGAATCCCTTTCACCCGTAGACGGAAAAATTATTGGGTCAGTGACGGCCGCTGACGACAAATCCTACCAACACGTTGTTTCAACTTCTGAAAAAGCTTTCAAGGAATGGAGGACATGGCCCGCTCCAAAACGCGGAGAGGTGGTGCGCCAGATAGGGGCCGCTTTGCGCCGGTATAAAACCCCGTTGGGAAAACTCGTTTCTTATGAAATGGGAAAAAGTAATACTGAAGGGTTGGGCGAGGTTCAGGAGATGATTGACATTTGTGATTTTGCCGTGGGCCTCTCACGCCAGCTTCATGGACTAACGATGCATTCGGAGAGGCCTAACCATCGCATGTATGAGCAATGGCATCCGTTGGGGATAGTGGGAATTATTACCGCCTTTAACTTTCCTGTCGCTGTTTGGTCGTGGAACACAATGCTTGCCTGGGTTTGTGGCAATACCTGTATCTGGAAGCCATCTGAAAAAACACCCCTATGCAGCATTGCCTGTCAGAATATAATCAGCGAAGTATTTGAAAAAAATTCGGTTCCGGAAGGCGTATCCTGTTTGTTGAACGGTGATTATAGAACCGGGCAACTCCTCGCCAAAGATGAAAAAATAGCTTTGCTTTCCGCCACCGGTTCCGTGCGTATGGGCAAAGCCGTTGCACAAGCGGTAGGCCAAAGGTTAGGTCGCACCCTTCTGGAACTCGGAGGAAACAACGCGATCATCATTACGGAGAACGCTGATCTGGATATCGCTATCCGTGGTTCTCTTTTTGGCGCCGTCGGTACCGCTGGGCAACGGTGCACTACTACACGGCGATTAATCGTTCATAGAAGTGTTTATGAAGAAGTAAAGAGCAGGCTGATCAATGCTTATCAGACTTTAAGTATAGGTAATCCCCTTGATCCATCGAATCACGTGGGTCCGCTTATTGATAGGCAGGCTGTGAAGACTTATGCAGATGCTTTGCGGAGAGTGAAAAAAGATGGAGGAAATGTAATTGTAAAATCCGGTGTACTTCAGGGCAAAGGATTTGAATCAGGTTGTTATGTTAAGCCGACTATTGTCGAGGCGAACCATACGCTTGAAATCGTTCATCAGGAAACTTTTGCACCGATTTTATACCTCATTCGTTACGAAAACCTTTCGGAGGCAATTGAAATTCAAAATGGAGTCAAACAGGGGTTGTCATCCTCGATCATGACAAACAGTATGCGGGAAATGGAAACTTTCTTATCGCATGAGGGTTCGGATTGCGGTATTGCTAATGTAAATATCGGAACCTCTGGAGCGGAAATCGGAGGTGCCTTTGGTGGTGAAAAAGAAACTGGTGGTGGCCGTGAATCGGGTTCAGACGCATGGAAAAATTATATGAGAAGACAAACCAATACCATCAATTATGGTGATTCACTTCCTTTGGCGCAAGGAATTAAATTCTCGATTTAGCGGTTTGGGAAATCCTCTTCAAACACTTACTTTTATACACTTTCAACAAGAGTAGTACTATGGCAGTAAAGAAATACCGCACCGTCATGCTTATCGACGATAATGAAATTGATAATCTCATCAACCAGAAAATGATTGAGGCGGCATCCATTGCAGAAAA
>JAYSOP010000217.1:0-3457 GCA_043722905.1 Chryseolinea sp. | reverse complement strand
AATTTTTGTTGGCTGATTTGGGAAGTGGAGAGTCCGCCGGAGAGAATGGTAGCAAGCACATCTAACAATAACGAAAGTCCCGCGCCCTTCCAGTAGCCTATGGGTAGTGGACGCCAGGATTCCATAATCGCGGCGGGGTCGGTCGTGAGATTTCCTTTTTTGTCGTAGCCGCCGGGTATCGGGAGCATTTCGTTTTTTTGTTTCTTGATGTCCAGGGCGCCGAAAGAATATTGCGAGAGCGCCATATCCAGGACAATCGCTTCACCCTCGTGTGGCACGGCGATAATCAGCGGATTGTTTCCAAGTTTAGGATCTGTGGCACCCCATGCAGGCATGTTGGCGATTGTGTTGCTCCACGCGATATACACAAACCCCGCTTTCGCTGCCTGCCATCCATAGGTCCCGCCGCGCAGCCAGTGGTTGGTATTCGACAATGATACACAACCCATGCCATATTGGCGGGCCAGTTCCATTGCCCGGTCGACACAAGCGATGGCATTGATCGGTCCGGGACCGGACTGCCCATCCCACTGTTCCATGCTACCCATTTTATTTTTACAAACGGGCGAGGCGTCTGCTTTGATGTATCCCAGCTTCAGGTATTGAATGAATTTCGTAAATCTGTTTACTCCATGAGAGTAGACGCCATCGAGGGTGTTGGTGGTGAATACTTCCGCCAGGGTTTTGGCATTGGAGTGTGATAGTCCGTGTTTGAGTAGAATCTCATTCAGCGTTGATTCTATGGTGGTGTAGGGGAGAAGGATGGTTTCGGGCATTGGGGGTTAGGCATTAGGGAATGGGTATTAGGCATTGGGTATTAGGCATTAGGAATGCAGGAAAAGGTAATGTTTTTGTTTGATCATAGGCGACGTAATTTAGTGTTATTTGGATATATGGGCAATTGATGCATTTCATAGCTTATTCTTTCTGGCTTCTGCTCTTCACCGTTAACTCACAATACCGGCCTTAAGAGAAAACCGTTACTTATGCATACACTAGCTTTTAGCTTTCTGCTTAAAGCTTTCTGCTTCTTCAGGGGGGTTGCTTCGTCAACAAGTTCCGACTGGGGTCGGAACGTTGACTCGCAATGACGGGGCTCGGGGGAGGGCTCAATTAGAAGGGGAGAAGGAGTAGCCTAATTCCGGAGCCATGTAGCCATTCTTCCAATAGTATTTTTTAATGAACGCCGATTGTTTTTGCCATAGCCTGGAAGCTTCTTCACCAAGAAGTTTACTTGATTGACTTCTTTTTGCTGCCATTTCTGTCGGGTCTTTGGCCCACAAGGCAATAAAATAACCAGTATCGGCTCCAAACCTTGTTCTATAAACGTGAAACCCTTCCGTAGCTTTTTTAGATTCGTATGCTGTTTTCCATTCGGCAAAAACTTTTTCTATCTCCTGGGATTTACCAAGAATGGGAGTGATAAATAAAAAACTCCGGTAATTCTCACCTTCAGCAGGTCTCAGATAAGACAGTTCCTCCAGTTTGGTGGTGATAAAACTGTTTACTGACTCCAGACATTTAAAAAAGTCTGGCCAGAGTTTGGAAAAAGCCTCTCTTCCCATTTTTGTTTCCAGTTCTGCAAATAAATTCTTGTCCAGATCAGCCAGGTTTTTTAAAGGAAAAATATTTAGGAAAGTATTGTCGTCATAAATAATCGAAAACCAGTTAACATTTACTTTATGAAGCGTACAGGCGTCAGTAATTCTTTTTGAGCTGGCCCGGAATTCGGCAGTCATAGAAGGCTTTACCATGTTTTCATAAACCAGAAATTGGCGTGAAGGCACCTCCTGAGCAAAAGCGCATACGGAAAACCACAGCGCGCAGCAATGGGTTACAATGAGTTTTTTCATACAATTTGGGGGTTGGTTCGTTAGGTTTTGAAGTTTGGCTTTTGGGAAAAATCGGGACTTCAGAGGGAGTAATAGTTAAGATAACTATTTGATGGTTAATTAGCTATGGTGAGGGGCACTTTATTTTCAGCCATTAATTTGCAAATCGCGGGTTCAGAGAAAGAGCAGGCTTCGGGCCGCGGCTGCATTTCATGGTTTATTGTGTGCGTCTTGCGATGTGTGTTTGTTGCAGGGGGGTTGCTTCGTCAACATGTTCCGACCGGGGGTCGGAACGTTGACTCGCAATGACGGCCTTAGAGGAGTGGTTAGGTATACACAACCTTGCTTTCTACTTTCTGCTTTAAGCTTTCTGCTTCTTCGGCTTCGACAAATCCTTTGGTGTTTATTGAAATTAATTTTACGCGTTTGATTTCGTTCACCAGGATCGGGTCGTATTTCGCGGTTACGCGGATGTAGTTGTCGGTGAAGCCGTGCATCATGCCGTCTTCAATATCGTTTTCGAAAAGGACGTTGGTTGTGAAGCCCAGATTGTCTTCGTAGAATTTTCTTCTTTTTTTGTCGGAAAGTATGTGTAGCATTTTTGAACGGTCAGCCCGCACGTTGCCGGGCACGGAATGGGCCATTGTTGATGCCAAAGTATTTTCGCGTTCGGAATAGGTGAAGACGTGGAGGTAGCTGATATCAAGTTTGTTGAGGAACTCATAGGTCTCCAGAAAATCTTCTTTTGTCTCACCGGGAAAGCCCACGATCACATCTACACCAATACAGGCATGGGGCATCAGTGATTTAATTTTCGATACGCGCTCAATATATAATTCGCGCTGGTAACGACGTCGCATCATCTTCAGGATTTTATTGGATCCCGATTGCAAGGGTATGTGAAAATGTGGAACAAATCTGTTGGACTGTGCCACGAATTCTATAATGTCATCCGTCAGCAGATTAGGTTCAATCGATGATATCCTGAAGCGATCAATACCTTCCACTTCATCGAGTGCCCGGACAAGATCGATAAAATGTTCGTTGCGTTCGCCGTCCTGTAAACCGAAGTCGCCGGTGTTCACGCCAGTCAATACAATTTCCCTGACATCGGTAGATGCAATCTTGCGGGCAGTGCCTAGAATATTTTCAATACTGTCGCTGCGACTGCTTCCCCGCGCAAGCGGAATAGTACAGAATGAACAGGAGTAATCACATCCATCCTGGACTTTCAGAAAAGTCCGGGTACGATCGTGCATCGAGTAAGAAGTATTAAAGGTGTTGGCGTGTTGAATTTCCGATGCGAAAACTTCAGCGTTGGGTTTTCTTACAAAGCCGTCCAGCAATTCGACTAACCTGAACTTTTCGGCAGCCCCGAGTACCGCATCGACGCCGGGTATTTCGGAGATCTCTTTAGGTTTCAGCTGTGCATAACAGCCGATGATGGCCACATATGCCTCCGGTGAAATGGACCTTGCTTCGCGGACGATCTTGTGGCATTTCTTGTCCGCGTTTTCGGTTACAGAGCAGGTGTTGATAATAAAAATGTCAGGGGTTTCTGTGAAATCCACTTTTTTATAGCCCTTGTCCTCAAACATCCGCGAAATGGTGGAGGTTTCGGAGTA
>JAYSOP010000216.1:0-5753 GCA_043722905.1 Chryseolinea sp. | reverse complement strand
GGCGACGGCGGATATCAAATGACCATTCAGGAATTAGGGACTATTATGCAGTATAAAATTCCCGTAAAAATTCTTGTGCTGAACAATAGTTTTCTTGGTATGGTAAGGCAGTGGCAACAACTGTTCCATGAGAAGCGATATTCCTTCACTGAAATGGAAAATCCTGATTTCGTAAAAATCGCTGAGGCCTATAACATTCCCGCGCGGAAAGTTGCCAAACGCGAGGACCTTCAGGACGCCATCAAAGAAATGCTGGCAGCCAGGACTCCGTACTTCCTTGAAGCCGTCGTTGGCAAGGAGGATAATGTGTTTCCGATGGTTCCCGCTGGTGGCTGTGTTTCCGATTGCATGTTGGAGGCGCCTCCTCTCGGTTGAGTCGAAGTAGCCATGTTTTGTAAGTAAGAAATAATAGTGGATATCAAAATTAAAATATGAAACAGGAATTCACGCTCGAGATTGCGTCGGATAATAACTTTTCGGTTCTGAACAGGATTGTGAATGTTCTCAACCGTCGAAGAGTGCGCATAAAAAAGTTGATCGCACACGAGAACGAAGAAGATTTTACCCGGGGCATTGCGATTTTACTGGTGTATACCACCCCAGATTTAATGGAAAAAGTGAAACATCAGCTTGAAAAACTCATTGAAGTTGAACACGCAAACTATTTCGAAGGAAACAATCAATATTATATATTAAGTGAAAGAAGTAACCGTCAGGTGGCTTAAAAAATCGAAAACTAAATCCAGAACCTTAAACTGTACAATTAAACTCATTCATTATGGCAAAGATCAATTTTGGCGGCGTTGTTGAAGAAGTAGTAACCAGGGAAGAATTTCCCATGGAAAAAGCTATCGAAGTATTAAAGAAGGAAGTCATCGCAATTATCGGATACGGAGTACAGGGACCTGCCCAGGCGCTGAACCTTCGCGACAACGGATTCAATGTGATCGTAGGTCAGCGCAAAGGTTCCAAAACATGGAACAAAGCGCTGGAACATGGTTGGGTTGAAGGCGAAACGTTGTTCGAAATTGAAGAGGCTGCAAAAAGGGGCACTATCATCCAGTTCCTGCTCTCAGATGCCGGACAGATTGCCCTGTGGCCTACCATCAAACCTCACTTAACGAAGGGTAAAACCCTGTATTTCTCGCACGGATTTGGAATTACTTTTAAAGAACAGACAGGAATTATTCCTCCGACTGATATCGATGTTATTCTGGTAGCACCGAAAGGTTCCGGCACTTCTGTACGCAGATTGTTTTTGCAGGGGAAAGGTATTAATTCCAGCTACGCAATCTTCCAGGATGCATCTGGAAAATCAAAGGAGAAAGCTTATGCCCTGGGAATTGGGGTTGGTTCTGGTTATTTATTTCAGACGGATTTTAAAAAAGAAGTTTACTCTGACTTGTCCGGTGAACGCGGAACGCTCATGGGAGCCATTGCCGGAATTTTCGAAGCCCAATACGAAGTCTTGCGCGCGAATGGCCATTCGCCTTCCGAAGCATTTAATGAAACGGTGGAGGAACTCACACAAAGTCTCATGCCATTGGTGGCTGAGAACGGGATGGACTGGATGTATGCTAACTGTTCGACTACTGCTCAACGCGGCGCTTTAGACTGGAAGAAACGTTTCAAAGCCGCCACGTTACCAGTCTTTAAAGAACTTTACCAGAGCGTAGCTTCGGGAGCTGAAGCCAAACGCACAATTGAAACCTGTAGCAAACCTGATTATAGGGAGAAACTTGCCGAAGAATTAAAAGAAGTCCGTGAAAGCGAACTCTGGCAGGCAGGTGCTGCGGTAAGAAAATTGAGACCGGAGAAACAACAGGCCGAAGCCAGCATGATTAATTAGTTGACAGTTGACAATTGGACAATTGACAAAAAGTTGTCCAATTGTCAGCTGTTGTCTTTAGAAATGACACCCCAAGCCGAAACACAACTCCTGAATATAAATGCAGCTTACAACACACTGAAGTCAGTTGTGTTAAAAACACCCCTTCAATATCATCGCAAGCTGTCGGAAAAATTTAAAGCCGAGATATACTTAAAACGTGAGGATCTTCAGATTGTCCGTTCATATAAGCTCCGCGGTGCCTATAACCTTATTCAAAATTTAAGTAAAGACGAACGGGCTAAAGGAGTGGTATGTGCCAGTGCCGGAAACCATGCACAAGGTGTTGCATATTCCTGCAAGCAACTTGACATTAAAGGCATTATTTACATGCCCACCATAACGCCCAAACAAAAAATCAATCAGGTGAGGATGTTTGGCGGGGATAAAATTGAAATCGTTTTGACAGGCGATACTTTTGATGAATGTCAGGCGGATGCCCTTGAATTTTCAAAAGGTAACGACCGGATCTTTATCCCCCCTTTTGATCATCTGAAAGTGATCGAAGGCCAGGGAACCGTTGCCAAAGAAATTCTGGATGAAATAACGGGCATTGATTACATATTTATTCCCATTGGCGGCGGAGGCCTATGTGCGGGGGTTGGTGAATATTTCAGAATCTATTCACCAAAAACGAAGATAATCGGCGTGGAACCTTCCGGAGCGCCTTCCATGAAAGAAGCATTAAAGGCAGGAAAGCCCGTTAAACTGGAAAAAATTCAACGCTTTGTTGATGGTGCTTCAGTGCAAAAAGTCGGTGATATTACCTTTGGATTTTGTAAAAACTTCATCCATGATATGCTCCTGGTGCCGGAGGGAAAAGTAAGTTCGACCATTCTTCAGTTATACAATGAGGATGCAGTTGTTGCCGAACCGGCCGGAGCGTTATCGATCGCGGCCCTCGATCAATACAAAAAACAACTCGTCGGAAAAAAAGTAGTGTGTATTCTGAGCGGCGGCAATAATGACATTGATCGCATGCAGGAGATAAAAGAAAGGTCCTTATTGTATGAAGGCCTGAAGCATTACTTTATTGTCAGGTTCGCGCAAAGGCCTGGGGCATTAAAAGAATTTGTCAATAATATTCTGGGCCCGTCCGACGATATTGTCCGATTCGAATTTATTCAAAAGCATAATAAAGAAACGGGTCCAGCCTTGATTGGCATCGAAGTAAAGTCAAGAGAAGATTTTCATGCCCTTACGGAAAGAATGGATGCCCATAAATTAAATTACACGCTGGTCAATCAGAATGAAAATCTCTTTGAATATCTGGTTTAGATTGCATCAGGCAATTGTCGCTCAATAGCTTTTTCGACAAACTGGTTTAATGAAATCTTTAAAGCAGCCGATTTCATCACAGCAAGGCGGTGAACCTTCGGTTTTACCCGGACGTTAAAACTTCCTTTAAACTCTTTATCAGGCTCTTTCCCCAACTGTTTGCTTGTAGTAATATAATCCTCTACAGCCTCTTTAAACGCTTTTTTCAACTTTGTTACAGAATCTCCTTCAAATGTTACCACATCGCGGATACCTGTTATTTTTCCAAAAAATACTTCGTCATCGGCGCTAAATTCAACAGAGCCTAAAAAATCTTTATACTCAAGTACATTTTTCATATCAAACCCGCTTCTTTAAAATGCTCCAGTACAATGTCAATTGCATAAATTTTCATAATTGGGTTCGGATGCGGTTCATGAAGGCTGACCGATACACTTGAAGTCTTACTAAAAAATCTTCTTCTCGATCCCGAACCTTTTATTTCTTCATATCCGATATGGCCGATAATCATTTGCAATTCTCTCCATGTAAAATCCCTTGGGCGGCCTTTTAAACGTGTCAGCGCCTTTTGGAATTTAATCATTAAAATAAATGTAACTAACTTTTAGTTGCAAATACACTACAAACAATCGTTAGTATTAAAATTTTTTTCGCGTTTCATTTGATGTAGCGCTTTACTTTCGGCATCTTCGTAGTTGATAAAAACATAATCAGGAATTAACATTCAGCAAACGTTATAGTTTAAAGAAACCGCACACCGCCCCTCCCGGTCTTACCCTGGAGGGGCGATTTAGTTTCAGTAGACTAGTCCAAACTAACAGTTGTAAAGCATTTAGCAAAGAGGAGAAATGAGTGATTCAGCCAAAACATTGTTCGACAAAATCTGGGACTCCCACGTGGTAAAACAGAGCGAAGGACACCCTGATGTTCTCTACATCGACAGACATTTTATTCATGAAGTAACCAGTCCTCAGGCTTTTGAAGGTCTCCGTAAAAGAAACGTTAAAGTTTTTAATACCGCGAGAACCACCGCTACTGCCGATCACAATGTTCCTACCAAAGATCAACATCTTCCCATCCGCGAGGCATTGTCAAGACATCAGGTTGAAACCCTTCGAAACAATTGTGAAACCTTTGGCGTCAGACTTTACGACCTCGGTCACCCTTTTCAGGGAATCGTTCACATCATTGGTCCGGAGTTAGGCTTGACATTGCCGGGGATGACGATTGTATGCGGTGACAGTCATACCTCCACGCACGGCGCTTTTGGAAACATCGCTTTTGGTATCGGTACAAGTGAAGTGGAACAGGTACTGGCTACCCAGTGCGTATTGCAGTACAAGCCGAAGCGAATGAAAATTGAGATCAATGGCAAGTTATCCAAAGGCGTTCTGGCCAAGGATATTATTTTATATATCATCGCTAAAATTTCCGCCAGTGGCGCAACAGGATCTTTTGTGGAGTACGCAGGCGATACCATTCGCAACCTTTCCATGGAAGCTCGCATGACCATCTGTAACATGAGCATTGAAATGGGTGCGCGGGGAGGATTAATAGCACCTGATGAAGTTACGTTCAACTATATTCAAGGACGTGAGTTTGCGCCAAAAGGCGAGCAAATGGAACGTCTGGTAGAACAGTGGAGACATCTTCAGTCAGATGAGAAAGCAGTATTTGACAGCGTGTTAAAATATGATGCCGCTGATATCGGTCCAATGATCACCTATGGCACGAATCCGGGAATGGGCATTAAAATTACAGATCGCATTCCTACGCTTGCAGAATTAAAGGATATCAGCGAGCAAACCTCTTTTTCCAAATCATTAGAATACATGGGACTGGAACCGGGCACGCAACTGCTCGGCAAATCCATTGACTATGTTTTTATTGGAAGTTGTACCAATGCCCGAATTGAAGATCTCAGGTTAGTGGCAGAAATGGTAAAGGGAAAAAAGAAAGCTGCCAACGTGGTAGTATGGGTTGTGCCAGGGTCAAAGCAAGTGGAACAACAAGCCCGGAAGGAAGGACTTGATAAGATATTTGAAGCAGCGGGATTTGAATTGCGCGAACCCGGATGCTCTGCCTGTCTGGCCATGAATGAAGATAAAATTCCCGCGGGAAAATATTGTATTTCGACGTCAAACAGGAATTTTGAAGGCCGTCAGGGACCTAAATCAAGAACATTTTTAGCCAGTCCTTTAAGCGCCGCCGCCGCTGCAATCACTGGCAAAGTGACTGACGTTCGTGATCTATAGTGGCTATGACGAAATACAAATATTCATCAAGAATTAAATATGGGCAAAGAAAAATTTATTACGTTAATAAGCAGGGCGGTGCCGTTGCCGATCGAAAATATTGATACGGATCAGATCATTCCTGCACGGTTTTTGAAAGCTACAACGCGAGAGGGATTTGGAGAAAATCTTTTTCGTGACTGGCGTTATGATGGCGAAGGCAAGCCCAAAGATTTTGTCTTAAACGATAAAACCTATTCCGGAAAAATTCTGGTAGCTGGAAAAAACTTCGGATGTGGAAGCAGTCGGGAACATGCGGCGTGGTCTATATATGATGCGGGGTTTCGCGTGGT
>JAYSOP010000215.1:0-2371 GCA_043722905.1 Chryseolinea sp. | reverse complement strand
CTTAACATGCTGCTCGCAGTTCTGGAAAAACGATGTGGTTTCCGCATGGGAACTCAGGACGTGTTTCTGAATATGGCAGGTGGAATAAAAGTAGAGGATCCAGCCATCGATCTGGCGATCTGCATTTCCATAATATCGTCGTTTGAGGAAATGCCGGTCTCGGATAAAATTTGTTTTGCCGCGGAAATTGGTTTGGGTGGTGAACTGAGGGCGGTGAACCGGATCGACCAGCGGATCAGTGAAGCAGAAAAACTTGGATTCTCAGAAATTTACATATCAAAATACAACCAAAAGTCACTTGACCTGAGCAAGGCAAAAATAGGGGTAAAATCATTTGGAAAACTAACCGATGTTTTTCAGGACCTTTTTGGTTAGTCACTTTTCTGCCGGGAGGGATTTAAAACTAGATGCTTTTATGTTTTTGAATAATAACTGGTAGAAAATGGAAAATTTTTTTATTGAAACCCTGGGCATCTCTGATTCAGTTTTCAGTTATCTTTTATTGCCGTTGCTTATCTTTTTTGCCAGAATATTTGACGTTTCTATCAACACGGTCAGAATTATTTATGTGCTTGGGGGAAGAAAATTTACTTCCACCATGTTGGGATTTTTTGAATCCTTTATCTGGCTAATGGCCATCCGTCAGATCTTTGAACACCTTGATAACTGGATGTGTTATGTGGCTTACCCGGGAGGGTTTGCGGCAGGAATTTTTGTCGGGATGATCATTGAAGAAAGGATTGCCTATGGAAAAGTAATTGTGAGAATTATTACCCGAAAAGAAATTGTGGTTCTCCTCCGGTATCTCAATCAGCAAAACTTCCGTTACACCCATGTAAATGCTGAAGGACCCGATGGCCATGAGAATCTTGTATTTACGGTTCTGGAAAGGGAAAAACTGGAAATGCTCCTGCAAACATTAAAGGAAATATTACCTACTGCTTTTTACACCGTTGAAAAAGTTAACCGCGCGGCTGAAAGTGGCGCCGTAGTTGAACAGAGTACCCGTTGGAGCATAGCCTCATGGTTTAGCAGCGTAAAAAAAGAATAATTATTAAAATGAAAGGAACATGATGAAAATCATTTCATGCCTGATCATGTTGGTGATATTTACTTTCGCAGGTAAAAACACCAATCTGGAATATACTTTTAGAGTAGGCGACCAATATGATTGGGTGCAAACAACGAAACAAACGGTTAAGCAAACGCTTCCCGCGATAGGAGATGTGACCATTGATGTTAAGGTCGATGGCGCTTTTAAACTTAAAGTTCTGGAACTTACCACCACTGGCGCCCGAATGGAGATCCAATATTCGAAAATTAAAGTTGAATCCAGTTCTCCTATGTTAAATGTTAATTTAGACAGCAACGGGGAAGACGATAATCTTCAGAGCAGGATTGTAAAAAGCATGATCGGAAAACCATTTTATTTTCATTTGACCAGGCGGGGAGTGATTGAAAATGTTATAGGCTTGGAAAGCCTTCTATCAGATGTCAGTGGATTTGGGTTAGATGAGGCTGCTCAGGAAAAAGTAAAAAAGCTGCTGGAAGAAACCGTCGGAGGATCCTCAGTTAAGGCAAGTCTGGAAACCGGGTTTTTAACCTACCCGGGAAAAAAAATAGAACGGGGGGAGACCTGGAAGACCACCGGGGAATTTCCCCTGAATTTCCCGATATCCATTGCCAACGAGTGGAATTAAAAAATACGGAAGGCCTTGTGGCAACTCTTGAGGCCCAGGGTCAACTGACCACGGTAGATAAGGAAAAGGTCACCACCTTACCCAATGGAATAAGATCAAAGGTTGACCTCGGAGGTCGGCAGGTAATTGTTGGGAAAGTGAATCTTAAAACGGGATGGCCAACAGAAATTAAAGTTTTGTCTGATATACAGGGAAAGATGACACTCCTGGCTGGGGGCATGATCTCTTCCGATATGGATATCCCCATGGTGATATCTACCGAGAGTGTCTATATGATTACAAAAAAATAGGAGATTCAGTTACTGCGGTTACCGAAGTTTCGTCACTTTATTTTATTGCTGAGCCAGCATTTTTAATATGTCATCTAAATACTCGCGGGTATTAAAAAGTCGCGGCACTTTGTTTTGTCCTCCGAGTTTGCCACGCTTCTTCATCCAACTGTAAAATGTACCCTTGCGAACGCTATGGATTTTGGGTCCAACCAATGCCAGGTCTTTTTGACGCTTGGCGTCATAGTCTGAGTTAATAGCCCTTAAGGTTTCATCTAGTATTCTTCCAAATTGAGAAAGGCTCTTGGGGGCAACTTTAAATTCAATGATCCATTCATGCCCTCCCTTTTTTCCTTTTTCGAGAAAGACAGGACCAGCCGTAAAGTTTTCAATAACCGCCTG
>JAYSOP010000214.1:0-3782 GCA_043722905.1 Chryseolinea sp. | reverse complement strand
AATAAGAACAGGAAAAGAAAAATTTTGTACTGTAAATTCATTAAGTGATCAGTTTGAAAGGGTAATTTCTTGTTCAGCGCAATCGTTATAAAACAACTTAAGGCGCTGAAGTCAAGCGAAGAAACAGTTCCAGTTAATCGTTTATTTGAGGGATTGATAATGACGTACTATATTGAATGTATAAATTTTTTACCGGGTCAATTGTATTTTGTTCGGAAACCCGTTTTTAAATAACCCTTTCATTACCACCATCAACCGGGATCTGTGCGCCCGTTGTTTTTGCAAATAACGGACCGCATAATTCTATTGCCAGCTCACTCACGTCATGGCTTGTAATGGTGGTTTTGAGAATGTTATTCTTTTTGTAATCATCCACTGAGAGTCCATAATTCGCAGCGCGTGTTGCCAGCACTTCATCTGACCAAATCCCCGTATCAAATACCGCATTCGGGTGGATCGAATTTACGCGAATATTGTCTCTGCCCCATTCCAGCGCTGCCACTCTGCCAAGTTGGTTCAATGCCGCCTTGGAGGCAGAATATGCCGCAGCCCCGGGCCCCGGCGCTGACACGTTCTTGGACCCTATGATGACAACCCTTCCACCGTTCGGCGCTAATTTTAAATATGGATAAGCTTCCCGCATCAACACCAGGTTGGCATCCAGGTTTATTTGCATTACTTTCTGCCAATCCTGCAAGGGCTGGGATTCGATGCGTTTACTTTGCGGAAAAACACCCGCGTTGAGGACCAGCATGTCCAGGCCTCCGAACGAATGAATGGTTTTATCAATGCCTTCTTTTAATTGCTGTTCGGAGGTTACATCACACCGTATCCCCAGAAAAGCATCACTTTGAAAAAGCGTGGTGATGGAAGGGTTAACATCGAGCCCCACCACTGCCGAACCTCTCTTAAGAAAGGATTGCACGCATGCTTTACCGATACCGGAAGCTGCGCCTGAAATCACTACTACTTCTCCGGAAAAAACAGGCGGCGTACCCGCTTTTAGTATCTTTGCCTGCTCGAGTTCCCAATATTCCACGTCAAAAATATCTTTCGCAGGCAAGGCCCGGTAGCCACCCAATTGTGTAGCCCAGAGAATGATATCAATAGTGTGTGAATAAATGTCTGCTACAATCTGAGCATCCTTTGCTGTTTTACCAATCGCGCATAGCCCAAACTCCTGGTCAAGTACAACGCGTGGTGCTGGATCCAGTATATTTTTTCTATCCTTCGCCAAAGGTTCATTTTCCTTGAAATACTTTTTGTATTCCTCCACATATTCCTGGACATCCCTGCCCACCATCGGCAGACGTTTGGTTCGTATCACATGATCCGGCGTCGCGGGTCCCTGTCTTGCAATCAACTGCACATCCGGATGGTTGCTGAATGCCATGCTTTTTTTATCCCTGAAACTTTTCATGATAACAGGAAAACCAGCAGCACTTGAAATTGAGGACCTTAATCGCGCGAGGGCTAAACTGATATTTTTCGCTAAAGGAATTTTATATTCGTCCGCATTATTTTTAATATTCTTAGAAATATAATCTTCGGCTATACCAACCAGCTCAATCATCCTGTTGAATGATTCTTCTGCCGTATTGCCAAAAGAAAAAATCCCATGCTTTAATAATACCATTCCAATCATGCCCTCGGTAAGTTGCTCTTTAATCAACACTGCGCACAAACGCGAAAGATCAAAGCCCGGCATAATATACGGAACAACAATAACCCGGCTGCCATAAATTTTCCTTACGATGTTCTCGCCGTCGACAGAATTTGTGATTGCCACAACGGCATCGGCATGCGTGTGATCCACATACTGGTAGGGTATAATGGCGTGCAGTATCGCTTCAACGGATGGCACAGGAGCAGAAGACCGTGTCAAATGAGTCACCAACTCATTGACCATTAGAGAATCTGATAAAGACGGCAATTCTGCCAAAGCTTTAAGATGTTCCAGCCTCACCGGAGAAAAACCTTCCGCATTGATTGTCTCCAGATCCCAACCGCTTCCTTTTACATAAAGGATTTCTTCCTCTTTTCCTACAATATTCTTTTCTGTAATCTTTACTGAAGTGTTGCCACCTCCATGAAGTACAAGCGATTTATTCTGACCAAGCAAACGGGATGTATGAACCCGGGAAGAAATCAGTGCATTATTGTCTACCAGCATAATGAAACTTCATTTTTCGAAGCGATGATTTCAAATATAGGTTTTTTTAACTTGTATATACAAGATGCAAGAGCTATTTTTTCTCTATTTTACAGGCGATGCTACAAAGCTTCCGGGCCGTGGTGTGTTGGAGGGAAATCATCCTTTGATTAAAAGAAATCGTGAAGAAAATGATTTTGCGTATTGCAAAATAACCAGGAATAGATGTTGAGATCCTTTTTGTTTGTTTTAAGTTTCCGCTTCATGTGGACGATCGGGCTATCCACACGAAGCTTAAGCAGTTTACTGATCGTTTTCCCCGCACTGATCGCCCAAATTTTTTGCTCGCCACCCACCACCTCAATTTGGTATTCCTCCTTCAATATTTTAAGGAACGACATGTTTTCAAGATTTCGCTTTGTAAAACGAGGTAGTTGAATGTTTGAAATGAAAGTTTCTTCGTAAAGCACCGATACGTTGTTGATATATCTCAAACGCGAAAAATAAATACACCCCGCTTGTTTTTCTTCATCTGTTAATTCGGTTAAAAGAATCTGGGGCCAAACCTGTTTAATAGGTTTTTCCAGGATAACAGTCTTTAGACTCCGGTCACCTACGCCGGCAGTTACCCCGCTAACGGACAGTATTCCAAGTCCTCTTTTAGGTTCTGAGACAATACTTCCCTTTCCCTGCTGCCTCACTATGTAACCTAAGTTCGTCAATCCGGTCAATGCCAGCCTGACTGTTGACCTGGTCGTGCGGTACGTTTTGCAAAGGTCGTTTTCAGAAGGCAGCAATTCCCCCTGCTTATATTCTCCAATATCTATGGCCTTTCTCAGGTCCTCAATCAATTTTTTATATAAGGGTATCGATTCTTTTTTTCTCATTGTGAAAGGTTCCGACGGAGCAGGCGATAGAATCAAAAATAGACATTTATTAACCTGGTAAATAAATCAGCGACATAAGAATTATCCCGGGAAATAGATAAGGTCTATATTTCAGGTTGTATTTACTGATCAAAGAATCAAAGAATCACCATGCGGGGATCTTGAATTTTCGAGCATAATTGAAGCTTAATAAGCCCAGGATTTCAGAATTCATAATCTTTCATAAAACTGAGAACCTCTTTCATGGATTTAATACCTGTTGTAGTGCCGATTTCCATTACGCAATGTGCTCCAACGGCATTTCCGAACAGGGCACATTCTCTTATCGTCCATTGGTTATAAAGACCCGTAATAAACCCTGCACAAAAGGAATCTCCTGCCCCTGAAGAATCCTTCACATCAATTTTATTGTAGGAAGGAACTATGAAACCATTTTCGCCCTGCGGGCTTACAAAACATCCCTTGCTATCAAGCTTAATGATTATGTTTTTGACACCTTTTGCGAAAAAGATCTGAGCCATTTCATGCAGATCTGTTTTGCCGCTCAAGTGGCAAGCCTCTTCATAACTCGGCATAAACCAATCAAGATAGGGAAGGCAGGATTCGATTTTCTTTAACCATTCACCGGTCGAATCCCATGCGGTATCCAGGCAACACAATACATTGTGCCCCGAGGCAAATCTTAGTAATTTTTCTGTGCCCTCCCCATCAAATTGAGGCATAAGGAAAGTGCCCGCTATCAA
>JAYSOP010000213.1:0-4237 GCA_043722905.1 Chryseolinea sp. | reverse complement strand
AGGGGTGTTGAGGTGCCGTGGGTATTGATGTAGTCAACATCCTCCGGTTTAATACCGGCATCTTCCAGGGCATTGTACATTACCTGGATGATGCCTGCTCCTTCGGGATGAGGCGCTGTAATATGATAGGCATCTGAGGACATGCCTCCACCTATAATTTCCCCATAGATGCGGGCGCCCCTTTTCTTAGCATGTTCATACTCTTCCAAAATCAAAGCGCCGGCACCTTCGCCCAGCACAAAACCATCGCGATCTTTATCATAGGGACGCGAGGCTGTTTCTGGTGAATCATTTCTTTCGGATAGCGCTCTCAAAGCGTTGAAACCACCTACCCCTGCTTCGCAAATAGCAGCTTCTGAGCCGCCGGAAACAATAATGTCCGCCTTTCCTAATCTCAAATAAGTGAAGGCATCATATAGAGCATTTGTTGAGGAAGCGCATGCAGAAACAGTCACATAATTCGGGCCCCGAAAGCCGTACTTAATGGAAATATGACCTGCGCTGAGGTCGGGGATCATTTTCGGAATAAAGAAGGGATTGAATCGGGGTGTGCCATCACCTCTTGCATAAGATTTTACTTCTTCCTGAAAAGTAAGCAACCCCCCGATACCAGAACCCCAGATAACACCAACCCGGTTGGGATTGATCTCTTGCAGGGGAAGTTTTGAATCTTTTATAGCTTCATCTACCGCTACCATTGCATATTGAGCAAAAGGATCCATCTTTCTGGCCTCCTTGCGGTCCATGAAATTGCCTACATCAAAGTTTTTAACTTCGCAGGCAAACTTGGTTTTAAATTGAGCAGGGTTAAAACGGGTAATCGGAGCGGCACCACTTTTCCCATGCTTCAATGCCTCCCAGAATTCCTGGAGGGTATTTCCTATTGGGGTAAGTGCACCAAGTCCTGTAACGACTACTCGCTTCAAAATCATGTTCTAGGGTGTGTGGATGTAGAAAGGCAGTTATCAATTATTTCTTAACGTTTTGTTCCAGGTAGGAGATAGCCTGGCCAACAGTTGAGATATTTTCAGCCTGATCATCTGGAATGGATATGTTGAATTCCTTTTCGAATTCCATGATTAGTTCGACGGTATCTAAAGAATCGGCCCCAAGGTCATTGGTGAAGCTAGCCTCCGGAGTAACCTCAGATTCTTCCACACCCAATTTTTCAATAATAATCTGTTTTACTTTTTGTGCAATTTCAGACATGTTTTTTCTGTTTAGAGATTTAAAAATCTCTGCAAAGAAAGAGATTTACAGCAATATTGTCAAACTTTTTTGATCTTGGCATATTGAGGCGAAAACGTGTGTTTTCAGTGTTAAAATGAAGAAAAGCAAGTTAGTTATAGACTATGAATTTGACTTTGAGCTGTTGGGCATCACCACAGCTGCCCGTGGTTACAAGTTGGCGTGGGACATCAATCAGCACCTGGGGATAAGACTGGTGAAACAACCGGATCTGATGGTAGGATTTAAAAATAGCGAGGAAAAGAACTTTTCTTTTTATGCCTTCCAGACCCCCCTCAATCGTTTGAAATTGTTTAAAAACAAGCCCTCAGACCAGGATTCTGGAAAGTATTATCTAATACCTGAGTTTCCTCACTATGATTTTATAATTTTGGCGGCCATGGAAGATAAGCACGCAAAGGAATTGATTCAACTCATCAAAAAAATACCCGCTGTCCTGTTAGTCGCTTCCATCCCGCTGAATGGCCTTAAGTCTAAAGCAAACTTTATCTTTTGAACCCATCATGCATTTTTCAGTTTCCTAACCCCTTAATTAAGTTATACCCAAAACCTTATGTTTGAAAAAGCTTCTTTCAACAAGACAAAAATTGTTGCCACCGTTGGCCCGGCCTCAAGTTCAAAAGACATGTTGCGTGCGTTGATCCGGGAAGGTGTTGATGTGTTCCGCCTAAACTTTTCCCACGGAACTCACGAAGATCATTTGAAAGTTATTAACGCGGTTAGAGAATTGAATCAGGAACTGGGTTCCACTGTATCGTTATTACAGGATTTGCAAGGCCCTAAAATCCGTGTTCAGGAAGTTCAACCTGACACGATTGTAGTAAAAGGACAGGAACTTGTTATTACCTCACGTCAGTTGCTGGGGAATAAAGATATCGTGAGCACATCCTATACTTCTTTGCCGAAAGATGTCAAATACGGTGATATGATTCTCATTGATGATGGTAAGATCGAATTGAAAGTGAAGGAAGTACGGGAAGTGGAAGTAGTGACCGAAGTAGTTTACGGAGGTCCCTTAAAATCCCGCAAAGGAATTAACCTTCCCTTTACGAAAGTGTCGGCACCATCGCTGACGGAAAAAGATCTTATAGACCTGGACTTCGGTATCAAACACCAGGTGGATTGGATTGCACTCTCTTTTGTACGAAAAGGTTCTGACATTAAAGAATTGCGCCAGATTTTGGACGCTCATAAATCGACCTGTCGCATTGTAGCAAAAATTGAAAAACCCGAAGCCCTTAACAATGTTGACGAGATCATTAACTCGACGGACGCAGTAATGGTTGCCCGCGGCGATCTGGGCGTTGAAATATGGCTTGAGGAAGTTCCCATGGTACAAAAGATGCTGGTAGAGAAATGCAATAAGGCCGGGAAGCCTGTCATCGTAGCTACCCAGATGATGGAAAGTATGATAGAGAACCCTCGGCCTACACGCGCAGAAACCAATGATGTGGCGAATGCGGTGATGGATGGCGCTGATGCCCTCATGCTTTCGGCCGAAACCGCAGCAGGTAAATATCCGTTGGAAGTTATCCGCTCAATGGTTCGTACCGTTGCCTCCGTGGAGAAGAATCCCAGCATCTATTTCCGTTTCCGGGATGTTAACACCAGCGAAGCAGCTTTTATGAATGACAGTCTCGTACTCGCTGCCTGTAAACTTGCCAAAGATGTTGGCGCCAAAGCAATCGTCGGCATGACCTCGTCAGGATATACCGCCTATAAAGCTTCCTCTCATAGACCCAATGCCAATATTTTCGTGTTCACAGGAAACCGTTCGCTGATCAATACCATGAATCTTGTATGGGGATCACGCGCATATCATTATGATAAGACCGACTCCACGGATGAAACTATCTCGGATGTGGAGGAAATCCTCAAACGCGAAGGACATGTAAAATCAGGCGACATTTTTATTTTTCTCGCCAGCATGCCCATTCAGGAAAAAGCAAGGACCAATACGCTGAAGATTAATGTGGTGAAATAGTCGTGGTCTAGAAATCCAATAACACAAAGGTCACAAAGAAGGCACAGAGTTACAAAGAATGATTTTTTGAAGGAGAGATTTGATATGAGCAGTGTATTTTAAAAAAAATGTATTTTCCTTTGTGAACCTTCGTGTCTTCTAAAGGTCCTCCGTGTAATGGATTTTAAAACTCTTTGGTGCGATAGGGATGAATTTCCGGTTTGCCACCGCTTGACACTTCGCAAAGTTTATCGGGTGAAGGGTTGCACCAGGATAACATCCTCCCTGTCAACGACGACTGCCCCGGCAGGATCTCCCTTTCTTTTTCGAACGTATTTTTTCGGTGTAACGATCACAGGACACAGAGATTCGTTTTTCCGTTTCGAATAAAAGGCGGCCAAAGACCCGGCGTATTCAATGACATCTTTTGGAAAGTTTTTTCCGGCCTGATGCTTAAGGATTACATGTGAACCCGCTACATCTTTGGCGTGAAGCCACAAATCTTCTTTGTACCCAAACTTTAGCGTCAGTACATCGTTGGCCTGGGCATTTTTACCCACCCATATGGTATACCCGTTAAAAGTAAATTCATGATAGGGCAGTGGCGTAGTTTGCTTTTTCATATCCGCTTCCGGACTAATCTCTGACCTTATGGCCCGTAAGGATTTCAGGTCGGAAGCAGTCTCCACCAACTCCATTTTTTTTCTGATGATCTCAATTTCCTGTTCCTTAATTTCAACTGCTTGTTTTAATCGCGCGATTTCTATGTGTTGGTTTTTCGCTTTTTTGTAAAATAGCTCCGCATTCTTTTGTGGATTCAGGTCTTTTTTAAGTTTTATCTCTGCGGGTTTGTTTTCGTTATAAAAATTTTCAACAACCACTTTCTCCGCTCTAGCAGGAATATTATGCAGGTTTGCCATCACTAGATCGGCCCATACTTTGTAGTTGTTATCCTTCTCCAGCTCCGTGAGTTTGCCGGTATTCTTTTCGCGATAATGTTTCCCTGCATCCAGTTGGGTTTGCAGG
>JAYSOP010000212.1:0-5371 GCA_043722905.1 Chryseolinea sp. | reverse complement strand
TCAGGTGCGGATGATTACCTCGTTAAACCATTTGACTTACGAGAATTGCACGCGCGCATCCGGGCATTGATGAAGCGAGGGAGGTCTGGAACGGCTTTGCTTCTCAATTATGCCGATCTCGAATTAAACGTTCACACGAAAACGGCCAGGCGCAATTCCATTGAGATTGTTCTTACACCAAAGGAGTTTCGTTTGCTCGAATACATGATACGGAACAGCGAGCGTGTCCTTTCACGCGTTGAGATCAGTGAAAAGGTTTGGGACTCTACATTTGATACGGGTACTAATTTTATTGATGTTTATATCAATTATCTCAGGAAAAAAATTGACAAGGATTTTCCTGTCAAATTAATTCATACGAAACCTGGGATGGGCTTTATTTTAAAAGCAAGTAATGACAATCCGAAATAGGTTGGCGCTTCTGGTATCCCTTATCTTTGTAGGGATTCTGCTTCTTTTTTCCGCGAGTATATATTTGTTCTATGAAGCAGACCGGAAGGTGGAATTTTCTAAACGACTAAAAGAGCAGGCGGCGACAAAAGTTAACATGTTGCTCAACGTAAAAATCAAACCGGAAGTTCTGCAGGCTATTTACAGGAATACACCAAGCAATCTTACCCATGAGGAGGTAGCGGTTTTTGATACGTCGTTTACCTTGATCTACCATGATGCAGCGGACATTGATCTTATCAAGGAGACTAAAAAAATGTTGAAGGAAATAAAAAAGAAGAGGGAGATATATTTTACGCATGAGCGACACCAAGCCGTCGGATTTACCATTGTGAAAGACAAAAAGTTGTACATTGTTACAGCTGCTGCCTATGATTCGTATGGATATGCCAGGCTTGAGAATCTTTTTTATACCCTGATTGTAACGTTTTTTGTTTCTGTTTTTTTTATTGTTATAGCCGCAACATTTTTTGCTAAGCAAGCTTTGAAGCCTGTATCTGACCTCGTTAAGCAAGTCGATGACATCACTGCAACCAGACTTGACCTCCGCGTGAAAGAGGGAAAGGGGAAAGATGAAATTGCGGAATTAGGGATAACTTTTAACCAGATGCTTGAAAGGTTAGAGAAGTCATTTGAAGTCCAGAAGCAATTTGTATCTAATATCTCACATGAATTAAGGACTCCCCTCTCTTCCATTATTACTGAGTTGGATTTGTCCTTGGATAAAAAGCGAACCATACAGGAATATCAATCTGCCATTCAGAACGCTTTAAATGATGCACGGAAACTGGCCAAGGTTTCCAATAGTTTGCTTGATATGGCAAAGGCGAGCTATGATCCTTCTACAATCAATTTTAAGGAAATTCGCATGGATGAAATCCTTTTGGATGCTCAGCAACAGGTTCAAAAGTATACTCCAACCTATGCCATCAGCATCAGGTTTGAGAGCGATCTTGAGCAGGATTTTATAACCTTGAAAGGAAACGAATATCTGCTTAAAACCGCTTGTGCTAATCTGATGGAAAATGCCTGTAAATTCTCAGATGACCATCATTGCGATGTTTCCATAGCCTTTAGGATGGATAAGGCGGCGATCACGTTTTCAGATAATGGAATCGGAATTCCCCAGGAGGACCTTCCGCACCTTTTTGTTCCATTCTACAGGGGAAAAAATAAATCATATGCCGAGGGAAATGGTATCGGTTTGTCGCTTGCTCATCGGATTATCACCCTTCACAAAGGAGAAATAGAGGTAAAAAGCCTGGAAGGAACAGGCTCCGCCTTCGTTGTTTCATTGCCTACAACAATAACCCTCTAATAAGTTTCTAATAACTTTTTAATAACTCTCTAAAGAGAGTTGGTCTGTCAAATTTTAACTTTTGAGGTTATTAAACTCAAAAAGGCCCTGTGAACATCAAAATCGCGTTATGATCAGAATCTTTGCTGAAAAGGGATTTAAATGGATTGATATTCTCGGACCCACCAAGGACGAACTTCAAAAAGTTGCGGCTGAATACGGTATTCATGAGGCATTCATAGCGGATGTACTGCAGCCTGAACATTTGCCGAAATATGAGCCCGTGGGAAGCACATCCTTTTTCATTCTGAGATATTATTCCGCCATGGAAAATGCTGAAGATGATACCATTCAGGGGCTGACGAACAAAATTGCAATTTTTCACACGGCCGAGCTCGTCATCACAATTCACAGGCTTGAGATAGAATTTATCAACGACTTAAAAAGAAACCTTACCGATCCGGGTAAATGTAAAGGTACTTTTCATCTACTGAACAGGCTCGTCAAAGCAGTTTTTCAGACTTATGAAGCGCCTGCCCACTCATTGGCCAAAGAGATCGATTATTATGAATCACAGGTATTTTTAAAGCAAAACACCCCGCCGCTACTGAAAGGGGTTTATCATGTAAAGCGAAAAATTGAAGTAAGCAGAAGATTACTGATGCTCTCTCGCGATATTCTTGAGCAAATAGACGACCCCGAACATCAAGACCCGAACACCAGAGACACCCGCGACTTGTATGTCAGGATGCTTAACCTGTTCGAAACCATGTCAGAAAACACCAATCATTTGTTGACGCTTTATTTTTCGATCTCTGCTCAACGCACGAATGAAGTGATCAGGGTCCTTACCCTCTTCTCTGTATTCTTCATGCCGTTGACTTTTATTGTGGGAATTTATGGAATGAACTTTGATTGGATGCCGGAGCTTCGCATCAAGTTAGGCTACCCCGGTGTGATGGGTTTTATGTTGGTCATCACAGGCATAATTTATTTATGGTTTAAAAGAAAAGGCTGGCTGTAAGCGGTATAAAAATAAATTGTATGGAGTGGTACAGAGGTCTTGGGATAACTGAAATTGTTTTTATATCCCTGTTTGGATTGTTTTATATATTCTATCTCGTCCGGATTTTTCGGATAGCACGTGCACTTCGATCCGGTTTTTATGCCGTGTTTATTAAATTATTTCTTCGAACCTTGATTTTCTCGTTGCTGATCATTTCTATTTTGGGTCCATCCTTCGGAAGCGGGAAAAAAGAGATTAAGTCGGTTGGGAAGGATATTATGATCTGCCTCGATCTTTCTAAATCAATGGATGCATTTGATATTCCACCCACCCGGCTGGAGAAAATCAAGAATGAGGTGAAAAAAATCATCAGTGCCTTTAGTTCCGACCGAATTGGGATCATTATTTTTTCCGCAGAAGCTTTTGTTCAGACACCGTTAACTTATGATCAGGCTGCCCTCAACCTGTTTACTGAAACAATCAATACCGGATTAATGCCCACGGGAAGTACCGACTTTGGTCCACCTTTAAAGCTAGCGGTAAGGAAATTCCAGGAGGATGAAGGGAGAAAGGATTACAGAATGCAATCAAGGATTATTATTCTGATCAGTGACGGTGAGGATTTTGGTGACGATACCCAGGAGGCTGCCGATGAAGTGATGGATGAAGACATTAAACTCTTTACTTTAGGAGTGGGGACAGAAAAAGGTGGGCAGATTTACGCTGGGAATGGATTAAAAAAAGACAACGAAGGAAATGTGGTGGTGACAAAGTTAAATTCAATAGCCCTTAAGTCACTGGCAGGTAAAACGGGCGGACAGTACTTTGAAATAAATGATTCCCGTAATGATATTTCCCGGTTAATCGCTACGATCAATAAAATAGAGGGGGAACTTCGTGACGCGAGGTTCGTAGATGTGTCCTCTAATCAATACTATTACTTTCTCTTGCTTGCATTAATCCTTTTGGTATTTGACGTTTTGATTAGTATTAAGACTGTTAGCATATGAAAATTGATGGCTACTAATATACTTTGCTTTGCTATTTTACTGGGCTTCTCTGCTTTTGGAACTTTTGGTCAGAGTTCTATAAAAATTGCAAAACTGAAATACAACGGTGGTGGGGACTGGTATGCTGCTAAAACTGCGTTGCCCAACCTGATTAAATTTTGCAACCAGGAGCTGGGCACGAATCTATCACCCGAAGATGATATTGTTGAAGCCGGAAGTACTGATATATTTCTTTATCCTTACGTATTTATGACGGGCCATGGTAATGTCGTGTTCTCCGAAGCAGAGGCAGCCAATTTGAGGAAATATGCGTTGGGCGGAGGATTTTTGCACATTGACGACAATTACGGATTGGACAAATTCATAAGGTTGGAAATCAAAAAAGTATTTCCGGAACTTGAGTTAAAAGAAATTCCTTTTGATCACCCGATCTATCATCAGAAATTCCACTTTCCTGCGGGGCTACCCAAAGTCCATGAACACGATGGGAAACCACCGAAGGGTTTTGGTTTGATCTTTCAGGGTCGCCTGGTTGTTTTTTATTCTTATGAAACTGATTTAGGGAATGGTTGGGAGGATCAGAGAATTCATAACGATCCTGAAGAAAAGCGACAGCAAGCTTTACGCATGGGAGCCAATATTATTTCGTATTGTTTTACAAGTGCTTATTAATTCCAGCCTTTTTATTCAAAGGATTGCGACACCATTATTCCTGGTTGGTTTTTGCAGTGAATGCTGCCCTTCAATTTTGATATTGTCATGAATCGATGTTGGGCTCTGTTGTCTGCAAAAAAAAGTTTAAATGGCGTGAGGAAGGCGAAAGGCACGGCGCTCCTTCAGTACAATTCTTTTAGCGGCGATACTTAAAATACTTGATAGTCAATATTATATCAAATTGTAAATTTTATGTACCCCCATTTTCCATTTGGTGCTTTGCGGAAACTGAAGGGCCTTGCAGGATCTGTCGGAGATTTATTCAGAAACCCGCTCAAAATGGCATGGGAGACCTCCTCATAAACTGATATTACCGCCGATTCTAGGGATTTCGTTATGCGTAAAAAAACCATCGTTTATTTGTAATTTGATTAATCTTAAAAAACTATTTTATATATGCTAAATCCATTTGAAATCTTTAAGGTCGCACTATTCCTTTTCCTGGCAGCGCTGTTTTCCTGTGAATTTAAGGATAAGAGTACTCAAGCGAGCGCAACCGAAAAAGATTTAGAGAACCTGAAATTTACAGTGGAAGATGCTCCGGAATGGACCGCACTGTTTAACAGACACTCAGGCTGGTTTGGCGGAGATGGTATTTTTGCAATACCACTAGATGGAAAAGATAGTAAGACCGCAGATCCGGATACGGAAACGTTGTTGATATTCAGTGACACCATGATAGGGGAGATTTCAGATAGCACTTTGCAGCCTGGTTCTGTTATGGTGAATAATACAGTAGCGTATCTGAAGGGTAATCAGCCAAAAAAAGATAAGCTTAGTTTTCATTGGGGTAGGGATGAGGCGGGCAAACCAAAAACATTATTTATTCCAATGACAACTGGAACGCAAAAGGGAGATTATTATTGGTTAGGGGATGGCTTCCTAAATACAGAA
>JAYSOP010000211.1:0-4547 GCA_043722905.1 Chryseolinea sp. | reverse complement strand
AAATAGACATTCATGTTGCGAGCCTCCGGAATACAGAAATCTTATGGTCATCTTACTGTTCTAAAAAACATTGATCTCCAGGTGAGCAAAGGGGAGATCGTAGCCATTGTGGGAGCTTCAGGAGCCGGGAAAAGTACCTTGTTGCATATTCTGGGTACGCTTGATAATCCGGATAACGGTAAAGTTTTTATTCACGACAAGGATGTATTCGCCCAGACCTCGAGAAATCTGGCTGCTTTCAGAAATCACGCCATCGGCTTTGTCTTTCAGTTCCACAATCTTTTACCGGAATTCAGTGCTTTAGAGAATGTGATCATTCCCGGGTTAATAGGAGGGAAGGATCAAAAGGAAATCAGGACTCGTGCCGAAAGTTTACTGGACATGCTGGGGATAAGCAATCGCAAGGATCACAAGCCGTCTGAATTATCAGGAGGGGAGCAGCAACGCACGGCAGTGGCGAGGGCCTTAATGAATTCTCCTGATCTGATTTTAGCCGATGAACCCAGTGGAAATCTTGATTCAAAAAATGCGATTGAACTCCATAATTTATTTTTTCAGCTAAGGAAAGACCTCAACCAAACTTTCATTATTGTCACCCATAACAGTGATCTCTCCAAAATGGCCGATCGAAAAGTAGAGATCAGGGATGGGCAAATAGTCATGTAGTTGGACGGTTGACCCATCTTCGGGTTCAGCAACGCGCTGGCACCGCCCTTAAAATCACAATTTATCCCGTGTCAGATGAGAATCTTTGATGCAGCGTTGGGTTCCCAAAAAGATTAGGTAACGATGGAAGCAAGCAAGGCCAATAATTTACTGAAGCAATTCAATGCAACCATCGAAACATGGATCCTTTATCTGGATGATTACACTTTAGAAATGCTTTGCCGACAACCTGTCACTGGATCCTGGTCATTGGGTCAGGTGTATGCTCATATTGCGGATGATACCAAATATTTTGTTGAACAAATGAGGGCGTCTTTATCGAATAGTGATAATCATCAAAAAGAAATGCACGAAGATGCGAAAGCGATGTTCAAAAATAATGAATTTCCTGACACCTTCCTTGTAGGCGCCGCAACAAATTCCAGCGTAAGACAACCCCAAAGTAAGGATGAATTGTTACAAAGTCTGGTATTGATTAAAGATGAAGTAAATGAGCTCTTTTTTACATTTGATTTTCAAAAATTACCTGGTAAAACCGAACACCCTGGTTTGCGTTTTTTTAGTGCGTTAGAATGGCTCCAGTTCGCTGAAATGCATATGAGGCATCACTTCCGTCAGAAAAAAAGAATTGACGATAAACTATTTTTTGGTAAAAATGAATTGGTGTGACCGACCCGGTGGAAAGCCTTCCGGATCCTCTGACTTATTCGAAGCTCAGAAGGAGCTAAGTACGATTTCATTCGCAGAAATTCACTAACTTCAATAACCCAATTCGAAACCAAACCCCATTCATTATGGACAGAAGAAGATTTCTGCAGAATTCAGGTTATGCTGCCGGGGCAAGCTTTGTTCTGCCGGCTTTATCCTGCACGCAATCAACAGCAACAGATTCATCAATAGAAAAAGCAGGAAAGGATTTATCACCAGATACATGGACCGGAGTGAGAAATAATTTCAATCTCACATCCGACCGCATCCATATGTCACAAATGCTGTTGGCCTCCCATCCGGCTCCAGTAAGAGAGGCTATCGAAAAACATCGGAAAAATTTTGATGCAAATCCCTTTGAATATTGGGAACACAATTGGAAAGAAGCTGAGAAAATTGTTTGCAAGGCCGCCGCGAATTACCTCAATGCCGATCCTGCTGAAGTTGTCCTTACCGACAGCACTACCATGGGACTTGGCATTTTATATTCCGGTCTCAAATTAAAACCTGGCGACGAAATACTCACCACAACGCACGATCACTATTCGACAGAAAAGTCGCTGGAATTTGCGTCAGCGAAAACAGGTGCGACTATTCGTAAAATTTCCCTCTATGAAGATCCGGCTATCATTACTGCAGACGGGGTAACCGATATTCTTATACAAGCTATCTCCCCTAAAACACGAATTATTGCCCTTACATGGGTGCACTCGGTAACTGGAGTGAAACTGCCGATCAGGAAAATGAGTGATGCCATTCATGCTGTGAATAAGAAAAGATCTGAAGTTGATCGGATCTATTTTTGCGTCGATGGTGTGCACGGGTTTGGAGTAGAGAATATCACCATGGCTGACCTGGGTTGCGACTTCTTTGCAGCCGGAACACACAAATGGATGTTCGGACCTCGTGGAACCGGAATACTATGGGGCAGAAAAGAGGTGTGGGAAATGGTTGCGCCTGTTATACCAGCATTTCGCTGGGCTCCTTATGGAATGTGGATGGGAATCGAACCTGAAGGTAAGATAAGTTTTACCGACTTATGTTCCCCCGGAGGATTTTTAGCCTTCGAACATCGGTGGGCGCTGAATGAAGCATTTGACTTTCACATGCGAATTGGAAAAGCGAAGATTGAAGATCGTACGCATCAGCTCAGTTCAATACTGAAAGAGGGTTTGAAAAAAAATAAGCGGATCAAGCTGTTAACACCCGTTGATCCATCCCTTTCCTCAGGAATAAATTGTTTTGAAGTGCAGGGGTTGAAGCCGGAAGATGTTGTGAAAAAACTTCTGGACAAAAATATTCTCGCCAGCACTACTCCCTATAAAGAAGTACATGCGCGCCTGACGCCTTCAGTAATTAACAATGAAGATGAAGTCGCTTATTGTTTAAAAGTGTTAGAGGAGGTAAGTATTTAGAACGCATCAGGCGCTGCTCAATAAAATGCCTTCCAACTTGCGCCGGAGCCATTCGTTCATCTCGATCGGGCGGCGCCGCCCTATCACTCATTGTTTTTCTTTAGAGTAGTCATAAAAATTTCCAATCTGTCAAATGCAGATCCCCAACCATTGTAAAAGCCCATTTTTTCCTGCTTGCTGCAATACTCTTCTGTGGGATGAATGACACTGAATGTAAAATTTGTTTTGTCGCCAACTTTTTCGAATAAGGCTCTAAGTTCAACGCCTTCAGTCATCGGTCTGAAGTTTGCCGATGTTATTATTTTTTGGCGCCTAACAATTTCTGAATACTGTCCTTCAGAAATGAATTCACTTCCATCAGGCATTGGCATGGTGTATTTCCATTTGCCACCGACTTTAAAGTTGTGTTCTACCACTTTGATCGATATTCCCTTTGGCCCCCACCATTGAGCAACATGCCCTGGTTCAGTCCAGGCCTCCCAAACTAGCTCAACGGGTGCATCAATGGTTCTTTTAAGGGTGAGCGTCCTTTTTGCGAGATCATTTTCTGCCATGTTTTTTTTGTTTAGTTTTTAATTGACGTACATATTTTTCAAAAGAATCGATTCTCTGTTCCCATAATGCGTTGAATTGCCCGATCCAATCAGACACTTCTTTCAAATTGTTCGACTGAATCTTGCAATGACGTTTTCTTCCTATTTGTTCTATGCTGATTATACCACATTCATTTAAAATTTTTATGTGATTAGAAATTGCGGGCCTGCTTATATTAAAATGTTCGGCAATAGTATTTAGATTCATTTGCCGGTGATGAGCAATCAGGGTAATTATTTCGCGTCTTGTAGGGTCCGAAATTGCCTGAAATACGTCGCGTCTGGCTTCCATTTGATAGGTAAACAAGTGTTTACACGAATGTAAGCGTAATCACTTGGTTACGCAAGTTTTTTCATTTTTTTTATTAAGACGGAGTTTTCGAAAGATTATCAAGGAACCAAGGTCGAGTAGAAAAATGGAGAGAATAGTTAGATCAATCAAAAGGCACTTTACATCGGGTTTGAAGTCATTCAGTGCGCCGGCGGATATGAGACTATCTGCGCCTGCCGGATGGCTCATAAAATGAATAATTGAAGCTGTTATACGAGGCGTTTGTTCATTACCGCGCGTCCAGAACCGGTTTTTAAATACTTTTTAAAATCATAAGCCTTCTGCTTCTCAGAAAAAACAATGCATGTGACGAGAATTAATGGTAATCTATCACGTGTCGCCGAAACTTCGCCGGCGTGATGACTTTTCATTCAGTCATCTAGATCAGAAGTACATCCAGTGTAAAATTTTTGATCGGAACATTTTAAAATGTCAGCCCTCCTTCGCTTGAACTATGGACAAATAGTTGAAGTCGGGCCGCGCCCGACAAAGCCCGCTCCGACATTTTGACTGAAATTCGCTTTACATAATAACGCCCGCCATAGTTTAAGCTACGGCGGAAAGCTCACTTAAATAAATCGTTTCTTTAAGAAAGCTCGGCCAGAGCCACCCTTGAGATACTTTTCAAACTCAAACGCTTTGTATTTATCATTAAATGCAATGTATGTTAGAAGTGCAACCGGTAGTCGTAATTTAGTCGAAGGTACTGCACCGGAATTATGTCGAAGTATCCGTTCATCAAGATCTGACGTACATCCGGTATATAGCGTTTCATCTGAACATCTGAGAATGTAAACAAAATGCATAAACAATTTTCGAAAGGAATTGTCGGGC
>JAYSOP010000210.1:0-3744 GCA_043722905.1 Chryseolinea sp. | reverse complement strand
TATGGACGGGAGGAATTCAGACACAAAAGCCTTATTACATCGAAATGCCTGGGCCTTCTTACAGGTTTTGGAATGGAAGGATACGCGATGGCTATATCCTATTTCTTAACTAAAAAAACATGATCTCATTTTATCCAGGCCCTTCCAGGGTACACGACGAGATCCCACAATATGTTAAGGAAGCTTACCAGCAAGGTATTCTCAGCATCAATCACCGGAGTGATGAATTCATGCGCATATCGGAAGGCGTCATAAGCCTTCTGAAAAACAAACTTGCTATCCCCAAAGACTTTACGATTTTCTATACCTCATCGGCTACCGAGTGCTGGGAAATGATTGCCCAATCCGTTATCACCGACAGGAGCTACCACCCTTTCAACGGGGCCTTCGGAAAAAAATGGTTTGAGTACACCAAACGTATTCGTTCGGGCGCAAAAAGTTTTGAGTTTCAACAGGATGATTTACTGGATGTGAAAAAAATGCGCCCGGGTAAAAAGCCTGGCGTTATTTGCATCACACAAAATGAAACCTCAAATGGCACGCAGGTAAGCAATGGACTGATCCGAGCTATAAAAGAAGATTTTCCCATGCACCTGATTGCCGTCGATGCAACCTCCAGTATGGGGGGAATCTCACTGGATTTTAACGCAGGGGACATTTGGTTTGCTTCTGTCCAGAAATGTTTTGGACTTCCTGCGGGTTTGGGTTTAATGATTTGTTCACCTCCTGCGATGCAAAGAATTGCAAAGGTAGGTGAGAAAAATTTCTATAACAGCCTGACGTTTATGGCGGAGATGATGAAAAAGTGGCAAACACCTTTTACGCCTAACGTTTTGAATATATATCTTTTGAAAAGGGTTCTTGAGAAATCAAAATCAATCAGCGAGGTTCATGTTAAAATCGAGAAAAGATATTTTGAATGGATTCAATTTTTAGATCAAATAGAACCCCTTCAGCATCTTACCGCTAATCAGGAAGCACGGTCATTTACCGTGATAGCCATAAAGGGAAAGCCGGCGCTCATAACAGCTATTAAATCCAAAGCGAAAAAAAAGGGCATCTTGTTGGGTGAAGGCTATGGCGATCTCAAGTCAACAACTTTCAGGATTGCCAATTTTCCGGCCATTAAGAAAAATGAAATCAAAACACTCAAGAAATTTTTGACAGGCTATCGATCCTAAGTCAAGGGCTGCACAACTGTCTACCCGTTTGAGTAGACCCGGATTTTAGGACAATGTTCCGTTATCGCAACATTAAACAGAACATGAAAACTTTAGCAGATGAGGGATCAGCACCACTCAGACCGCAAATAATTTTATTTCACAAAAGACGGCATCAACAAAAATCAACTCGTTAAAAAATTACCACATCACCAATCCTGTCAATGATCGATATTAAAGAAATCTTTTCGGTTACCCTTATCCTGTTTTCAGTAATTGATATACTAGGCTCCATCCCATTCATTATTCTCATCCGAAAAAGAGAAGGAAGGATTGAAGCTGAAAAGGCTACTATTATCTCAGCCGTCTTAATGATCGTATTCATGTATCTGGGCACGTCCATATTGCAATTATTTGGTTTGGATGTCGCTTCCTTTGCTGTGGCGGGCGCCATTGTAATCTTTATCGTAGCAATGGAAATGATATTGGGGATTACGTTAATAAAAGATGACCCCACCGCGAAAGGTTCCGGTTCAATTGTACCCCTGGCCTTTCCTCTAATTGCCGGCGCAGGAACACTGACAACGATCCTTTCGCTACGGGCGGTTTTTCAGGAGCTCAATATTTTGATAGGCATTGTGGTTAACGTCGTCATCATCTATTGGGTTCTGCGGTCCAGTGCGTGGCTGGAGCGGGTAATTGGTGAATCGGGATTTGCGGTTTTGCGCAGGGTTTTCGGTGTGATCCTGCTGGCCATCGCAGTGAAAATTTTTAAAACAAATGTATTCCCTGAATGATCAACATATACACTGACGGTGCGGCGCAGGGAAATCCAGGGCCGGGTGGTTTTGGTACCATACTTAAATACAAGGATTACGTCAAGGAATTATCGGAGGGATACCGGCTCACCACCAATAACCGCATGGAACTAATGGCAGTCATTGCGGGTCTGGAGGCAATAAAAAAGGATGGCATCGCTGTGAGCATTTTTTCCGATTCTGAATATGTTGTGAAAGCCGTGGAGCAAGGTTGGTTATGGAACTGGGAAAAAAAGAATTTTGCAAAAAAAAAGAATGCTGACCTGTGGAAACGGTATATACCGCTTCATGAAAAATACAAACCAAGATTTCACTGGGTGCGCGGTCATGCGGGTCACGCCGAAAATGAACGATGCGATTACCTGGCGGTCCAGGCGGCCAAGGGCAACAACCTGCTCATAGATTCAGAATATGAAAGTTCCAAAGCAGAAGAATAACGGTAAGTTAACCCGACGCGAATGGCCTCGATGCTCAGAGTCTACGCCAGGTGGCAGATGACTCTGAGCGAGGAGCCCCCCATTTACAATTTATAACAAACAATTTCTGAACCACTCGGTCTGTAATACACATAATTGTATATCTGATCAACATCGTATTCAGGCTCCTTATCGTTTTTAATATCTACCGCACTGGCAATTTCGCCATTTTGTTTATTCACCTGTACCAGTTGATTCCCTTTCTTTACCTGAGTCGTCATCATCATGATGAACGCGGGCGTGTTCATGGAAGCTTTATAACGAGCGCTGAAAGCTTTCATGGCCTGTGAAGAATACGCAAACCCTGCCTGCCCAAGTTCCCCAAAACCTTTTGACAACTCTTGCCCTACTGCTTTTCCGGTGGGATCCGTGCTTTTTACGGCAGCCTGTGCAAAGGCAGCGGAATAGGCTGAGGCGGCCGCACCAATATACGCGGCCCGCACTGCCTGCGCAGCCAATAACGCCCTCAAAAGAGCAGGCTGTCTTGGAGCAGGATAATATTTGAAGAATTTAACCAATCCATCAAATCCGATTTTCATCATATTTTGATCGGATGATAGAACCAAACCATCACTCACCACATCGATGGCGGTGGGCATTTCCTTTCCTTCAAATTCAATTTTTGCAGGGGTAATTTTTTTAAAGGTCCCTGCCTGCTTGTCGATTTCGAAGACACCTTTTTCTTTCGGAGAATATACGTACATCTTTCCGTCGCCCCTATCACCCGTAGGGAACGGCCTGATTTTATCGCTGTTAAAAGTGTTTCCTGCTTCAATAGAATTTTCCCAAATCAAGGTTCCCGTGTTGGAATCCAGAATATTCACTTCTTTGGTAGTAATAAACAATAAACCTTTCGGAACTATTTCGGTACTTACCAGATCGCCCTTTAATTTAATTGACTTTTCATACTTTAACGTTCCTGTATTGGGATCAAGCATGTTTAAATAGTATTCTTCCGCCTTATTGTTCCATGCATTATCAAAGGCGGTGGTGATGAGTAAACCCTTTTCCGTCTGGATGTAATTTATTACACTGCCCTGGGCCTTGATGCCCTTTCCTTTATTTCCCCAGCTGGTTTTGCCTGTTTCATAATTGACAAGGTTTATGGTGGGCTTTTGAGAAGACCGGGGACAAATAATGATACCTTTTTCATGAATAATGATCTGATTTAATCTATCATTTTCTTTTGCAGGCTCTTTCCATAAAGGATTTCCACTTTTCAGATCGAACGCATAATAAAGATTGGTATAAAATTTTTGGGGCTCACCTGTGTTGGCGGAGGAGGTAAAC
>JAYSOP010000209.1:0-8509 GCA_043722905.1 Chryseolinea sp. | reverse complement strand
TCGGGAAACCGCTTGCTGATGGTTCGATTCAATCGGTACCCTATTCTCCTACCGACGCCAGAACAGGCTTTTGGGAAACCGGTATGATGAATCAGACTGACTTTAGCCTCTCCACCGGGGACGAAAAAGGTACTATTTACGCTGCTGCCCAATATGTGAGGCAGCAGTCGACTGTGCCATGGGATAAATATAATAGATACAGTTTCAGGATAAATACCGACAGGACTTTAGGGCAACATGTTAAAGTTGCTGTTTCGACCAGCTATATATCAAATAACTATGATGTCAGCAATGCAACAGGAACCGCCTATAATGACGTCTTAATGTCACCGGCTCAGGTTGATATCACGAATTACAGAAATTGGAGGACCGATCCCTATGCAAACCCTAATGGATACTTCAACGAATACTATGATAATCCATATTTCACATTGGCAAATAACAGGAGAGAAACAAACAATACCTACTTGCAGGGTGCCATAGATCTTAGGTGGAATCCGATAAAGCCTCTCACGTTTACAGCCCGACTTGGACTGAGTAGCCGCAATGTTTTCAGCAAATCCAACACAGGTAAATTCACGTACTCAGATTATACGAAAAGTATCTCGGGTAGCTCAAAAACCGATGTGCCAGGTTTTGTGGGTGATGATGCACTTACTTTCAATCAGGTGGTGGGAGATCTTTTAGCGGAATACAGAGTTGACCTATCAGAGGATTTTTCATTGGCGGTTGTGGGTGGTTTTCAATCCCGTGAAAACTCGGCAAAAATGTTAGGCGTTTCGGCGAACGGCCTCGTCATCAGCGACGTGTATAATGTTAGTAATACATTGACTAACCTGGGAGGATATGAGGAAAATTTCCAAGCCAGGCAGTACGGAGTTTACGGAGACTTGAGAATTGGCTTTAAGAATTTCGCATACTTGCACGTTACTGGCCGGAATGACTGGAGATCAGTTCTAGCAAAGGAGAATCGATCATTCTTTTATCCTGCAGTAGATGTTTCCATCATTGTTTCTGATGCGATTTCCTCGCTTCAGAATTCGGATCTGATAGATGCCCTCAAAATAAGAGGAGGTTACTCACAAGTTGGTCAGGTGAACATTGAGCCCTATGCGCTAAACACCACATTTAACCAGGCTTATGGGTATCCATATGCATCCGGTGGGGGCTTTTCATTGGCTAATAATCTGGTATCCCCTGGTCTTGAGCCTGAGCTGACAACCAGTGTTGAAGCGGGATTCGATCTGGATCTGATAAAATATGCTGCAAGTATTGGAATGACGGTTTACAAGAGCAATACAGTAGACCAGACTATTCCTGTTCAGGTATCAAGTGCAACAGGTTTTAACACCCTCCTTACAAACGTAGGAGAGGTTGAAAATAAAGGTCTGGAAACTTATATCAGGCTGACTCCGCTTGAAACCTCTGACCTGAGTGTAAGCCTTCAGGCCACTTACACCTTAAATAGAAATAAAGTGCTGTCCCTATCTGATCAGTCTGATTTGATGATACTTCCCGGTTCTGTACCAAACGCCCGTATTGTGGCTAAGGTGGGCGCCCCTTTCCCATTGCTCCAGGTGACAACTTATGACAGAACTCCTGAAGGTAAAATCATTGTGAATCCGATGACCGGTTTCCCCTCTACCGACGGAACTTTTTCGGATGCAGGGATTACATCACCCCCGCATATCTTCGGGGTGAGTGGAGAAGTCAAGTTTAGAAACTTCAGGCTTGCTGCTGTCGGAGAATATAGGTATGGACACTATATCTACAACAGTATTACCACTGCTTTCGATTTTTCGGGAGCTGGTATCCGTACAACATGGTTTAATCGCGAACGCTTTGTAATGCCAAATTCGGCATTTGAAGATCCTGAAAATCCCGGAACATACATCGACAATACGAACGTAACGACCTCTACTGGCGGCGCTGATTTTTGGACTGACGGAACTCGCAATACAGGAATTGGTGAAAACTACACGCACTCTGCGGGGTTCTGGAAAATACGCGAAATTTCTTTGCGCTATAACTTCCCCACGTCATTACTGTCCCGTTCGGGATTTATTAAAGGCGCATCCCTGAGTGTTCAGGGTCGTAACCTATTTATCTGGACCCCGAAAACCAATCTATATACCGATCCGGAATTCAGCGCAAATGGTGCCGATAGTAATGCTATTGGATTTACGAACATCAACCTAACCCCACCAGCGCGCTATATCGGTGGCACTGTTTCATTAACATTTTAATTGAATAGAGATGAAAAAAACGAATATAAAATCTTGGGCAGGAGTTCTTCTGATGCTCTTTGTAACGTCTTCCTGCGAAGATCGACTCGACATTAATGAAAATCCAAACAGACCGACTGAGGCTGACGTTCAATTGGTGTTGCCTCAGGCGATAGTAGCCTCGGCTTCAGTAGCAAACCAGTTTAATAGCTATGGGGGTCACTTTGGTGGATTTATTGCCAATGCCGGTGGGTTTTCGGGATTCGGGAACCTGTTGAATTATAATTTGACTCCTGGTGATTGGAATGGACTATGGACTACAACCTACGAGGATCCGCTTCAGGATCTTAAATATGTGATTGACAATTCAGAAGGGATCGATGAGTTAGCATATTATAATGCTGCAGCCAAGATCATGACGGTAGTAAATTATCAAAGACTGGTGGACGCATTTGGCAATATTCCTTATACCGAAGCCCTTCGTGGCAGTGAAGGCATAACCGCTCCCGTTTATGATGATGCTGCGACAATCTATCAGGATCTTTTCGCGACATTGGATGAAGCTATTCAGCTAATAGAAAATGCACAGTTCCCCCTTAGATTAACTGCTGCTACGGACCCTCTTTTCAGCGAATTGGCTGTTGGCGATGCCGCTGCTCATGCCAGGGCCTGGCAGAAATATGCGAATACCCTCAAATTAAGGATTCTCATTCGCGTCTCTGGAAGTGAGCTGGCATCTTTCGCAACTACCGGTTTCCAAAATCTCGATTTGACATTGGGATTTCTTGACAATGACGCGATCGTTGATCCCGGATATGAGATAAACAGGCCTAACCCTGCGTGGGCTACCTGGGGTAAGACTGTTGCCGGTGCCTTATCAAATACATCACGCATCCCTACCACATTTGCTTTCGGCTTTTATAATGGTGCAAAAATTTCTGATGCCGGAAGAGGTGAGACTATTTATGTAAACTTTCCGACAACACCTAACAATCAGCTTGGTAACGAAGTTGGTAATCCGACTATCGTAGCAGGGCAGGTTACATGGGCTTCGAATCAAGCTGGATATATCGGTACTGGCGTTCTGAAAGGCCCTGCAATGGGTCAACCGCTGATGCTGCTGGCCGAAGCCCGTTTTCTTCTGGCGGAAGCGCAACTCAAAGGCTACATTCCGGGAAACTTTGTACCAACTTACTACGAAGGAATTACAGCGTCGTTTACCTATCTATATAAGAATGAAAATGAGGCGTTGGCATTGCCGCCAACCATTGCTCCGGCTCCTCCCATTACCATTGCTAGTCTGGTGGCTAACTATACAGCGGCCAACGATAACGATCCATTGGTGGAGATCGAAGCAGCCACTTCAGCAGCACAAAGCCTGGAAGCGATCATCACTCAAAAGTACATAGCCATGAATATGATTACTTCTGATGAAGCATGGAATGAGTATCGCAGAACGGGATATCCTATATCTCAGCCGGGTGGAGAGCCTGCATTCGACATCGCTTCAAATAAATCAAACGCTACGGCAAGACCCGACCGGTTACCGACCCGCGTATTGTATCCGTCAACGGAGCAATCGTATAATGCGGCTAATTTTATCGCTGTGGACCCTGTTTCAGATCTGATCTTCTGGGATCCTAACTAATTAAACAGTCTTAAGAAAACTTTATGAAAAATAACATTGTAAAAATATTTGTAGCGTTCGCTGGTGTCATCCTTGCAGGCTGTCTAAACGACGACAAATATGCGCTTGATCCTTCCGGAACTCAAAACATTATTGAGTTTCTGGATCCCTCGGTGCCGGCATCACCAGCAGGGGCCGTCTATCCTGCCTATGCAAGCTCGTTTGTTTTCAGTCCGCAGGATGAGTTGGAAATAGTGATTAGCTATTCAGGCCCTAATGATAATTCCAGAGATATAGATCTAATGCTTGCAATTGATCCGCTGGCGCTGGATCACTACAACACGCAGATGATACATGGTTTGAATGGGGCGGAAGGTTTGCACGGGACAACTTATTCATTAATGCCCGAATCGAACTATTCGATTGAAAGCATGGCGGCTACGATTCCAAAAGGACAAACAAAAGTTACGATTCCAATCACGGTGTTTCCTGATCAGTTTGATTTTTCGAAGAACTTTGCGATTCCATTAAGAATTGTAAGTGCTTCTGAAGGTACGCTCAGCGCTCACTTTAGCGTGGCTATTCTTGCAGTTGGTGTGAGAAATATTTACGACGGTATTTATGAGATTGCCGGGGGGACAATAACCAGGAATTCGGCAACTGTGCCGGATCCCGTATTGGGAGGAACTTATGTGAGCGGCTTAAAGTTGGAACTTGTGACGCTTGCGTCTAACAGGGTTTCTTTTGCGCCTCGATGGAAAGATGGCAGTGCAGTGGGGGGTATTGACGGAACATCAATTACGATTAATGAGGCAACGAATCAAACGACTGTTGTATCATCAGCGAACGCAACTTTAAAACATATTGTGGGTTCCGAAAACAAGTACGATCCGGCAACAAAAGAGTTTACTGTAAATATTCAATGGGGTAACCCGCCTAACACCAGGATTATCCAGAATTTGAAGTTAAAATATGTTAGCCCACGGCCTTAACTCGATGTACGGATCTTCAAAGTGAACCTCACTTTCGGGGGACTTACGAAAAAATGCTGAGTGTTAAAGTCAACCCAATTGCGCTTTAACAACTTTAAAAGAATTATTAAAACATTAATTGAACACACGATGAAAAAAAATAAATTAGTTAAGCTCCTATTCGCGCTTACTGCCCCGCTCTTCATGCTCGCCTGTGACGAGGATGAAGGTGCCCCAGCTACAGCCCCGATAGATTTCGTTTCTATTGCCTCCTCCTATAATGAAGAAAATGGCACAGGCACACTAACCCTACCGTTGAGGGGTTCCGCGAACACGAATGATTATAGTTTTGAATTCGGAGGTTCTGCAACACAGGGTGAGGATTATGAAGTGATTGGAGTGTCAGGCGAAGGATTTCAAATAAGTATTATCGATGACAATAATGCGGAACCAAATGAGACGATACGGGTGCGGATGGTATCTTCCAATTTAAATCTCACTGGAAATGCGATTCATACCGTTACTATAGTAAGCGAGTGCGAGGACACGAGCCCAGATATTGATTATTTTTTCGGTGATTGGAATGCAACTGAAAAGTATGGCCCAACACCTGATGCCTGGTATGGACCTTATGAAATAACATTGCTCCAGGACAAAGCGGATCCAAATACGTTTCATTTTGATAACCTTTATGACAGTGGGTGCGATGCTACGATGATATTTGACCTGCAAGCAGGAACGGTTTATTTCCCCGACCAGGAGCCTTGTGGCAAACCGCTCACGAATTCAACTGGCACATTTACTATGGATCCATGTAACACAACACTTACCATTAACCTTAATTATGACGGAGGAGACTGGGTGTATTCATTCACCAAGCTTTAAGAAACCTTAATCGGTGACAAATGAAAGTTGATTAAACAGACTATTTGATTTTTGTAAGGCACTACGACCGATGTCTATTTTTCTATGCATATCTGGGTTAATCATTTATTAGCCACGGAATAAGCGCACGCACAATCCGGCTCCCTTGTTTGAATGGAGTGCTGTTTGGGTTGACCTAAATAGAGTTCCCCCCAATGGGTGGTACTTCTTTTGGACTGTCAGATAAACTTTGGTGTGAAAAATTATGTCGTTGAGACAATACTTTCCATCTAAAAACTTTCTTAAAAAAAATATTTTCCGAAGAGGAACAACGAGGAGGTTGATAAGTTTATAAAATGAAGAAAATGTTATATTGAAAGACTCTCTTATTTGATTGAGTTGTCTAATTTTTTGTAGCCTCTAAGCATGCGGCGTTTGTTGCACCGAGGGAGATTTAAATCCCCTCTTTTTTTAGCGAGCGTCGTCATCTGTAGCATGTATTTGTTTTATTTAGCTCCAAACCGCCTGACAGCGGATTAAAACTTCCTATTCAGCAGTTCGCCTTTAACCCAATATGGGGTATTTCAATAGCTTTTTCGTACTTAATTTTGTGGCGTTAAGCTTTTTATGAACTGGTTTTTGTTATAAGTTTGGAGACTTATAATCATTCATTAACCAAAAACAGTACATATGAAAAGAATTCTACTATTAGGTATGACCGCAGTGCTTATGCTCGCCAGCAGTGAGCTGTGGGCACAGGAGAGGTCAATCTCTGGCCGCGTTACAGATGCCGATGATGGCGCTGGTTTACCAGGGGTCAACGTGGTTCTTCCAGGAACAACAAACGGAACAGTGACTGATGCAGATGGGACTTTTAATTTAAATGTTCCCTCCGACGCAAATACCCTGGTCTTTACCTTCGTAGGTATGGCAACCCAGGAAATTCAGATCGGTGGCCGGACTGAAATTGACGTGGTCATGAGCGCAGATGTATCCCAGCTTAGCGAAGTGGTGGTTACAGCCTTAGGCATTACAAGGGAGAAAGCTTCTTTAGGATATTCAACGCAACAGATTGATAATGAATCTGTATCCAAAGCCAAGGAACAAAATTTTATCAACTCGCTCTCAGGAAAGGTTTCTGGCGTTCAAGTCAGAACTAATAATACATTCGGAGGCTCAACGAATATCGTTATCCGTGGAAATAAATCCGTTACGGGTAATAATCAGCCTTTATTCGTCGTCGATGGGGTTCCTGTTGATAATAGCACCGGTAACACTGCCCAACAACGGGCTGGTCGTTATGGATATGATTACGGAAATGCCGCTGCAGATATTAACCCGGAAGATATTGAAAGCATCAATATTCTGAAAGGTGCTGCAGCCTCTGCACTCTATGGTTCAAGAGCCGCCAATGGTGTGGTTATGATCACAACCAAAAAAGGTCAGAAGCGGAATGGATTGGGTATTTCAATCTCAACTGGGGTTGACGTTGGTACTATTAATAAGGAAACTTTCGTCAAGTATCAGAATAAATATGGAGCAGGTTACGCGAGAGAATCGTTTGAATATTACGGACCTGATGGATTTTTTGTTGATAATGACATTTTTGGCTCGGGTCAGACAGGCCTGGTTGTTCCTACATTAGAAGACGGTTCTTATGGTGCGCCTTTTGATCCGAATCTGAATGTGTACCACTGGGATTCTTTCGTTAAAGAATCGCCAAATTATCAACAAGCTTATCCGTGGACAGCCGCGAAAAATACACCCCTTGATTTCTTTGAAACACAGGTGGTGTGGAATAACTCGATCGCGCTTTCTGGGGGAAATGACAAAAACACGTTTAGATTAAGTTATACCAATTACGACATGAAGGGTTCGTTGCCACTTCAGGATCTAAAGCGTCATACATTAAGTTTCAACGGATCCAGTGCGATCAATGATAAGTTGACTGCCGATCTTTCTTTTAATTTGGTTAACGCCAGCACCATTGGCAGGCCCTCTACCGGATATGGCGATAATCAAATGGCTAACTTCAGACAATGGTGGCAAACCAATGTTGACATCAAGTCACTTGAGCAGATGTATCAAAAAACGGGTCGGAATATAACCTGGAACGGTGGTGATTACTATGATCCTGAGACACCTATTTTCTGGGATAATCCATATTGGACCAGGTATAAAAACTTCCAGACAGATGAACGTTCACGCGTGTACGGAAATATTGCCTTGAACTATAAGGCAACTGATTGGCTCAATGTTATGGCAAGGTTTACAGCTGATACGTACACAGAGCTACGCGAGGAGAGGAGAGCTGTAGGAAGCATTCCAACAGAATTCGGAATTAATGTTGCTAGCGAAGGTTCGGGTTATCAGCGAACGAATCGCAATGTTAGTGAAAATAATTACGATTTGATTTTTACCGCCCAGAAACAGTTGAGTACGAATCTTTCGCTCACCGGTATTTTAGGGGGAAATATTCGTAAGGAGTCATTCACTTCTATTATTTCGTCAACCCAGGGCGGGCTGGTAGTGCCGAACCTGTATTCATTGAGTAATTCGGTAAGCACTGTTCCCAATCCTGTTGAAGCAGAAACCCGCAAAGAAGTCTATGGAGTGTTTGGTAACCTGAACTTAGGATTTAAGAACATTGTATACCTGGATTTAACGGCCAGAAATGATATATCCTCCGCGCTGCCAGTGGCTAACAACTCATACTTCTATCATTCGGAGGCTTTGAGTTTTGTATTCAGTGAACTGGTTGGCTCAGACAGGTTGGATTTTGGAAAGTTGCGCGTTAACTACGCGGTGGTAGGGAATGATAC
>JAYSOP010000208.1:0-11786 GCA_043722905.1 Chryseolinea sp. | reverse complement strand
GGTTTGGTTTACCAGGTGCATGCCACTCCTGGAATGAAACCAGTCGCCATCGCAGACATATTTATTAATAAGGCTATTGAGTGCGCTAAATGGCTTCAGCTGGATTATGAAGTTGTCAACTCGGTTTCAGATCTGAATTACGCCATACAGAGGGGAAAACTGGCGATTACTGATAAGGGTGAATTACTGGCGTCGAGTGGCCTCGTTCATGTGATGATAGAATCATCAAACGCAGTTTTACAGGGCGCGTTGCACGCACTCAAAGCAATCAGAAGTCACCAGCATGTAGTGATGATGAACTTCGAAGCAGAAATGATGTACGGTCCTCTGCTTTTGAAAGCCGCCGTCGAGGAAGGTGTGGTGTATACTTGTGCCGATGGTGATCAGCCCACAGTAATAAAAAGAATGATCGATGAAATTGAGTTGTGGGGCCTTGATATCGTCATGGCCGGAAACATCAAGAATTATCTTGACCGATATACCGATCCTGTTAAAATAGCTCCGGAAGCTGACAAAAGAAGCCTGGATCACAAGATGTGTTCTTCCTATACAGATGGCACCAAGCTATGTGTTGAAATGGCGGTGCTCGCTAACGCAATTGATGGAAAAACCGCGGTCCCTGGAATGCTTGGACATAAAATGAAACATGTCAATGAAATTTTTAATTATGTCAATTTTAATGAAGTATGGGATCGGAAACATCCATTGGTGGATTATGTTTTAGGTAGCGAACCCAAGGGCGGCGTATTCGTTGTGGCCCATACGGCAGACAAGTTTCAACAATATACTTTTAACTGGTTTCCACCCGATGTCGGTCCGGGACCTTATTATGTTTTTTCCCGCCCTTATCACTTAGGCCATATTGAAGCCATGCAATGCGTGGCGGAAGCGTACCTGGATGGGACTGCACGGTTGCAACCTATTCACGGAATGCGTACCAACGTGCATACCTATGCAAAAAGAAATCTTCAAGCCGGGGATACCCTTGATGGTATGGGTGGTTTTAACAGTTATGGCCTTATTGAAAATCTATCCGCGGATGATCAAAACAACCCCGGGTTGCCCATCCTGTTAAATGACAACCTGAAATTAAAAAGGGATATAGCAAAAGACCAGCGTATAGGACTTGAAGATGTGATCTATAACCCAAATGATACTGCTTTTAGTTATTATTTCCAGGCCATCGGACGCGAAATAAAAAGTGATACAATAAACATAAATGGTTCAAATCTTCAACTCGCATGATCGAATCCACCACTCCGTTAGTGACCGTTGTCATTGCGACTTATAACAGGGCTGAAACTTTAAAGTATGCAATAGAAAGCGTATTGTGGCAGCGGTATAAAAATCTTGAATTGTGGGTGATCGGAGACTGTTGTACTGATCACACTGAGAAAGTGGTTCAATCGTTTAATGACGCCAGGGTGAACTTCTATAACCTTCCTCAAAATTCAGGTTATCAGAGTAAACCAAACAACGAAGGCATAAAACGCAGCAAAGGACAATACATTGCCTACCTCAATCACGACGATATTTGGCTACCCAATCATCTTCAGGATACGGTGGCGCATTTACAGGCAACCAACGCGGACATTGTTTTTTCCATCATTCAATGGGTATACTCTTTTACCACTTCCAGAGCGGATATACCCTTGTTACCTAACCTGCCAATACCTCCTGAAGCCACCGCGGTCGTGCATAAAAAAGGCATTATCAACACGATTGGTTATTGGAAAGACATCCATGAAACATATTCTTATCCGCGCGTAGATTTTTTCAGACAGGCACAGTTTGCAGGGTTAAAATTTGCAATGGTCCCATCCTTAACGGGATTGAAATTTCTGTGGGATGAAAAGAATTACCACGATGTCGGGCCACATCCTGTTTACATGGAACGTCTGAAAACCGAAAAGGATTATGCGGCAAAAGAACTCAGTGCCATGCTGATCAGAGCCGAGCATTTGATTTATTCGATACCTGATGTAAAACGGCTAAAGTTTATGCTTATCAACCCGCTTAGAACCCTTCTGATAAAATTAAAAGTCGATCCTGCTTCCCTTCACTTCTGGCACAAAAAAGGAACCCAAATCAAAGTGTGGCGAAAACGTCATGGATTGAAAGAAATCCCGAAAGAACCTTCTTCCGATGCGAAATTTCACAAAATAATACCAGTCGAAAAATCTACTTCCCTACAAAATTGATCCCATAGCCTTCGCTAGTTTGTTGTCACAAATTTTAGGTGCCAATAAGCACCCATTTTCTTTTGAATTCGCCGGGAAAGCAAGGCGTTTATTTCAATCCAAAAAAGTTTCTCCTACCGGGATTATATTGGTCAATTTGCCAGGAATTTTACTATTTTATCGGTAACTGATTCGATCACGCTTGCTTTCCGGGAAGGCAAATGATCAACTTTTTGATGCGGCCTGGACGGCATTTGGAAAGGGCACCCAGATTATCCCTTAGTTGTCTTTAAAGGTATCTCCTTGCTTGACATCTCCCGTTTCGAAGCCTTTCTTAAACCAATACATTCTTTGTTCAGAAGTTCCGTGGGTGAAAGCATCAGGCACTACGTGTCCCTGAGACTGTTTTTGAAGTCTGTCATCACCAATCGCATTCGCTGCGCGCAACGCCTCTTCGATATCACCTGGTTCCAAAATCTGTTTTATTTCCTGTGCGTGATTTGCCCAGACACCCGCGTAAAAATCAGCCTGAAGCTCGAGGGCCACGCTAAGCTTATTTCCCTGAACTTCGTTCAGGCGCTCACGGGCTTCGCGCACTTTGCCAGAGGTCCCCAAAAGGTTTTGTACATGATGGCCTACTTCGTGGGCTACTACATACGCCAGAGCGAAATCTCCTGCTGCGCCGAATCTTTGTGCCAGTTGATCGGCAAAACTCAGATCGATATAGACTGAATTATCCAATGGACAATAAAATGGTCCTGTTGCGGCACTCGCAAAACCACAACCGGATTGATCCGATTGTGAAAATAAAACCAGTGTAGGTTCCTGGTAGTCCGCATTATATTCCTGCTTGAAAATTTGATTCCATACATCCTCTGTGTCCTTGAGCACTACTGTTACGAATTGCGCATTTTCGTCTTCAGCCTCAGTAGGCTGTTGACCGCCCATAGATCCGATGTTAATAGTATCGAGCGGATTATTGCCGCCTAATAACATGGATAAAAGTAGCACCACAAGTCCTCCAAGTCCTCCTCCAACGGCAAGTTTGCCACCCATTCCCCTGCGGTCAGAAACATTGCCACTTCCTTGTCTACCTCTCCATTGCATATATTTTCATTTTTAGTCAGACCAAGACCTTTTGAAATGATACTAAATTGTTATGCCACTCGGTAACTCCGGTAAACTGAAAATCAGCACGATATTCCCGCTGCTGTCATCGGAATTTATTTGATTGATTCCCCAGTGAGATTGTTCCGATCATAGGCGATGGACTTATAATATCCTTTTTTTAATCCTGATTGCCAGCCCAGCAGCCGTGTTCTCCTATTGTCGTTTGGATATTAAATACGGGCCAGTAGCTGGTAGGTTGCGAAAACAATTGGCGCTGCGCCCCGTGCCCAAAAAGCTGCTTCAACTAACACAAGCTAATATTATCAGGCACAAGATTTATTGACTGTAATAAATCTTTTTAAAAAATAGAACATGAAAAAAATAACCATGATTTTTAGTGCAATGGCTGTTTGCTTCTTTCTTGCAGGCCACAACAGCCCTCTATTGGCACAGGATGCCACAAACAATACCACCGCGGTGGATGATATTGATGATGACGAGGATGATGCCAGCGATTGGGGATTACTTGGTCTGTTGGGATTAATTGGTCTGCTTGGATTAAAGAAAAAAGACAGGGATGACGTGGTAGTAGAACGTGATCGGTCAAGAAGTACTTCAACTTCGACCGGCACCGGATCCACCGGTACCGGCATGCGTTGAAATTTTAAGCTGCCGATGTTAGTTAAGCGCGAGGGTATCCTGGTAACCACACCAGCAAACCCTTGCGCTCTTTTTTAATAATTTCAAAAAACAAAACAAATAAAATAATTCACTGTTGCTTATGCAATCGATGGATAACGTGTACGGACGACGACGGACACGAAAGGAAAGCGACCCATTACACATCAGGAACAATCCCTTTCGGAGCCTGCCGGTTGACATAAATTACCTGTTCAATCTCGGCCAGTAGTTTCGTAAAAAGAAATTACTATACCACAGTATTGAACCGGCTTTTGAAACCGCAAGCGCAACTGTTCGTTAAACTAACTCTCTCCTTCCGAACTTCGGTGGAAAGGAGAATCGGACTCAGGTCGGAACCTTAAGCGACTGTAGCTGCGAACAGCCGGTTTGAGTGTGGAAGCTCTTCCCAGGCAACAGTCAAAATCCTGCCGCTGGGACGAAATTTCGCAGGCATACCATTTGTAACCAGTGTTGATCCAGAGTTAACACGAACTTTTATTCTTCTGATAATCAGTGAATAAAGTCACCTTAATTAGACTGTTCTATCACATTAAAACAGGCATCATGAAAAAACTACTATTACTTTTTAGCATTGTGATCATGGTTATTGTCCTCGTTGGTGCAGATATCCGCAGAAAAAAGGAGGCGATAACTCCCGTTGCAGAAAAGAAAGCCTGCTATGGATACTCGATTATTGAATTTGGTAAAGGCATCAACTGTAATGGAGACACCGTGAAATTGGTTAAGGTCAATGGCGGCCAGGAACTCGCCAAATTTTAAAAGTCTTTCATCTCTTATTTCAGATCTCTTCCCATTTTTTATCAGGAGTGATTGTCATGACCCATATTAAGTCCTGATAATCCAGTAGCAGTTTGCCTTGTAATATAGGGCACGATCTTATAACCACATTTATATAGTAATATCGTGGTTCATGGAAATCCTCTGGAATTATTTAAAGCCGCATCGCAGCCTTGTCTTCTTTTCTCTTCTCCTTGCCGCCGTGAGCCAGGTGTTAACGATGATCGACCCCGTAATTTTTGGAAAGATCATTGATGAATATGCCAGCAATCCAAAACATTTAGCTCAGCAGGATTTGATAAAAGGCGTGTCGTTCTGGCTTTTCATTGCTGTAGGCGTTGCATTATTGGCCCGAATTGCCAAAGCCTTTCAGGAATATCTAACGCGCATGATCGTGCAAAAATTTGGAATGCAGGTTTTTAACGATGGTCTCAAACACACGCTCCGCCTTTCATTTCAGGAATACGAAGAACAGCGAAGCGGAGAGACGATGGCCATATTGCAAAAGGTAAGGACGGACACAGAGCGATTTATCATGGCTTTTATCAACGTAGTCTTTTCTTCTATTGTAGGAATTAGCTTTCTTATTTGGTACTCCATCACCAAACACTGGGCACTGATTCCGGTATTCGTCATGGGAGTTTTAGTTTTGGGCGGACTCACAGGCTTACTCAGTAAAAAAATAAAAACCATTCAGCGCGCTGTGAACCGGGAGACCATCCGAATGTCTGGTTCGATCACAGAATCGTTGCGCAACATTGAGCTGGTAAAAAGCCTTGGCCTTACGTTTCCGGAAATCAAACGCCTCAGAGAGCAGACACTCAAAATATTTACGTTGGAAATGCAAAAAGTTAAAAGGGTACGCACACTTTCTTTTCTCCAGGGAAGCGCACTCAGCATTTTAAAGCATTCTATTTTATTCGCGTTGTTGTGGCTCATTTTCAGCGATGTACTGACAACAGGTGAACTCATCAGCATGCAATTTATCTCCACAGCTATTTTTGTTCCTTTGCAGGATCTCGGCAATATAATTTTGCAATACAGGGAAGCAGAATCTTCCCTTAATATATTTGACAGGCTGCTAAAGAAACCCATCGAGCAACGACCTGAGGAACCTGTAGAAATCGGATTGCTCGAAGAATTGCGTTTTGAGAATGTAGTTTTTCGTCATAAAAGCGCCACGCAAAATGCAATCGATGGTATTTCTTTTAACGTAAGAATCGGTAAGACAATCGCTTTTGCAGGGCCTTCCGGTTCGGGCAAATCGACCCTTGTAAAACTTCTTGTGGGGTTGTATCAGCCTGTAGAAGGTGAAATATTTTTTAATCATGTACCCTCACAATTCATACAGTATAATCAGCTGCGAAGGCAAATAGGTTTCGTGACCCAGGATACTCAACTGTTTGCAGGCACGATCAAAGAAAATATGCTTTTTGTAAAACCCGACGCATCAGATGAGGAGATTGTGGCCGCCTTGCACAAAGCTTCAGCCTGGCAGTTGCTTGCCCGGACTGACAAGGGTATCGAGACCATACTGGGAGAGGGCGGCCTAAAATTATCGGGAGGTGAAAGGCAACGTATTTCCATTGCCAGGGCTTTGCTTCGAAATCCAAGATTATTAATTTTTGACGAAGCGACTTCATCGCTGGATTCATTAACGGAGGAAGTAATTACCGATACTATCCGCCATATTTCTGCCCGGAGAGACCAGATCACACTCCTGATTGCACACAGGCTCTCCACCATTATGCACGCGGATGAAATCATTGTATTGGAAAAAGGGAAAATAACGGAAACCGGTACTCACGAAGAATTGGTTTCAAAAAAAGGATTGTATTATGCCATGTGGCGCCAGCAAATAGGTGAGAGAAGAGAGTCTAAGCCAATGCCAGGAAACCGTTTGTCCACGATCAACATTCGATAACCAGGCAATCAATGGTAAGACCGCCAATAAAAACTTGTGGATATTGAACGAAATGAAAGAAATTATTTTGCGGATTTGGGGAGCACCAGTTCGATCAACATTGCTAAACCAATAACGCTGCCGCAACCAATAATGTTAAAGAGCAAAAAGGCGATATCAGTGAACTGAAAACAATAAAGAACAATGGCTTCAGCAATTAATGCGGCAATAAAAACAGCTGTTCCACCAACAAAGCGTACATAGAATGCCGTTAAAAATATTCCGAGAATGGTTCCGTAAAAAAGGGAACCCACTATATTAACAAACTGAATAAGATTCTCCGCAAAACTTGCCAGCATGGCAAAAATCATTGCCAGCACTGCCCACATGATTGTAAATAATCTTGAAGCCAATAAATAATGTTCATTGGAGCCATTGGATTTAAACGAGCGCTTATAAATATCAACGGAAGTTGTCGATGCCAAGGCGTTGAGTTCTCCGGCCATAGATGACATGGCCGCGGAAAACATAACGGCCAGTAAAAGACCAATAATCCCGTTTGGCAAATGGGTTAAAACAAAGTTTAAAAAGATATAATCCGTGTCTTGGGTTTTTGCGTTCGGGATCGCCCGACCGATAGTAGCTTTCACGCTATTGCGCAAAACACCTTCTTCTTTCTGATATCTCTTGACAGCATCCGAGGCAGAAGTAATAGATGTTTCGTCATCCTGATGAATGGCTTCAACAAGCAAATCAACCGCATCTCGTTTTTTGAGGTAAACCTGATTAAATTCTTTCTCAAAATATTGAATTGAATCACGCTTCTCAGTTTCCATGGCACGGGCTTGCAGTGCCTGGTTATGGAATACCGGTGGCTGAGAAAATAAGTAGAATACATATACAAGAACCCCGATAAAAAGAATGATGAATTGCATCGGGATTTTCAATAATCCGTTGAACATTAAACTGAGTCTGCTTTCAGTCACCGAGGTGCCGCCCAAATAACGCCCTACCTGCGATTGATCAGTGCCGAAGTAAGACAAGAAAAGGAACGTACCAGCGATGAGTCCCGACCAGATATTATAACGGTCATTGATATTAAACTCAAGATTAACGAGGTTCAATTTACCCATCTCCCCCGCAATCTTAACGGTATCATTGAATGAGACTTCTTCCGGCAACATCTTAAACGCAAGAAAGCCTGCTAAAAACATTCCGCTCATGATAACGGCCATCTGTTGCCTCTGGGTAAGGCTCACTGCCTGCGTTCCTCCGGAAACAACATACACGATCACCAGTGTGCCTATGGCGATCGTTGTAATCAGAATCGGCAACTCTAAAATGGTAGACAGTATCAATGCGGGTGCGAACAGGGTTATGCCCGCTGATAAACCGCGTAAAATTAAAAAAAGGATCGCGGCAAGCGATCGGGTTTTCAGATCAAAACGACTCTCTAGAAATTCATAGGCTGTATAGACCTTTAACCGGTAATAGATCGGCACCATCGTTACGGAAATGATCACCATGGCTAAAGGCAATCCAAAATAAAACTGGAGAAATCGCATCCCATCTTCGATCGCCTGCCCAGGCGTTGAAAGAAAGGTGATCGCGCTTGCTTGTGTTGCCATTATGGAAACGCCCATCATCCACCACTTAAGCGAGTTATCACCTTTGAGATAACCCTCCATTGTGGAAGTTTTTCTTGTTTTCAGTGTTCCATAAATTACTATAAAAAGAATGGTTAACGAGAGTACTATCCAATCAATCGCCTTCATGAAAAACGAATGGTTAGTAAATAGTACACAACAATTTGCACTACCAGTACGCTCAGGATCATCACATACCAACCATTCCAGGATTTAAAAAGAGGTGGCTTTTCAGGATCAGTCATGTATTTATCAGGATGTGAAATAAAATTATTTGTTGCGGTCCTGGATCGGGGCGTCCTCTTGCTTTGCATTTTTTCCAAGGGAAACAATGTTTGCAAGCAATTTATAGGCTCCTGGAACCCCTTCAGGCAGCTCACGAAAGAATGATAAAGCTGTGTAGACATAATATCCATCGCCATATTTCACCACCAGAAGGCTGCCGTTTTTAGGTGTTTCCCCCTCATCATGCATGGAAAGGATCGCTTCGAATTTAGCGTCCCATTCATCAGGAAAATACAAACCCCGCTCCTGCACCCATCCTTTGAAGTCAGCCTGGGTTATCTTATTCGGAGTATTCACAACGGGATGATCAGGTTTTAATATGGTAACCTCCGAATTTTCCTGGGTAACCCTTTCGCGACTGAGTTTCAAAGGATACGGAAAAAATGCTTCTGTATCCATCCGTGTGTTTGTATTATACTGCACGACGACGGTTCCGCCGCTCTTGGCATAGTCAAGGACAGCAGGCATGAAATAAGGCGCGCGATCATTCGTATTCAACGCCCTGATACCCAAAACCACCGCGTCCATGGTTCGTAAATTGGCGGGCGTGACCTCGTCATTATTCATTTCCCAAACCTCATACCCCATGTTGCGCAAAGCGGAAGGAACTTCGTCTCCTGCCCCTTTAATGTATCCGATTGAAGTCCCCTCCTTGTTCAGATCTAACCTGACAACTTTTGTCTGAGCCGGATGAAGTAAAGTCTGGATCGGAAAATGGTCGTACGAAATCATTTCCAAGGATTGATCGTACTTTTTTCCGTTGACTTCAGCGACGGCCATAATATTACCGTTATACTCTTTTTGAGAAGGGTGTACGACCAGAGACCTGGTCTGTTCCGCCCCTTTCTGCGGCAAATCAAAATCAATAACGTTTGGCTCACACGACCACCCCTGGGGTAATTTAAGGGTAGCAGTGCCCCGGAGTTTCTCATTGGTTGCAGATTTCAAAAACAAATTGATTTTTTTGCCCTCACCCGAATTAAATATCAAGACATTTTCAGAAAGATTAATGGTCATGGGGGGCACAATTTCAAAAGGTCGCCACAGCTCCCCTTTTACAGGGTCAACCCATTGGTAAATCATCGGCCTGCTGACCGTAAGTTTTTCATCTCCTACAAGGATCTCAAAAGAAAAATTAATAGCAGGATGGTTTTGAGGTAATCCGATTTTTACAGGGTCGTCTACCGTGAATCGACCGGTTCCATGAGGAGATTGCAACCAATACTGTCCTGAATAGGAAGCATCCCTGGACACAGGTGCTTTAAAATTAATAACGATAGGGCTATTGATTCTTAGTGAGGCAGAAAAAGTGCTATCCCATTGTAATCCAGTACCCGTGATTTTTAGGATCTTCAGATCCAACGGACACCGGTTTAAGAGTTCTACCGAAGATTGAACCAACTCTCCCGGCGGCGATTGATAATGCGCTGCGGTTACTTCAATAAAAAGGCCCAGACAATTTTCAATGAGCTGCTCAGTTTCCTGAAGTTTTCTTTTCTTCCAAACGCTATTACTCAGGCTTGCTATTTCATTTCTGATTCGGAAAAGTAAGGGGACAATGGCTGAAGGTTTCTCTTCATCAAATTCTTGTAAGGCCCTTTCCACAAGGGGTTGAATTTTCTTACCCCCTGGCACCCGCGCCCAGGTCGTATCAATGCCTTCAAAAATGTCTTTGGTCGCGCGATCCCCCTTCATATATTCTAAAAATTCAGGACGGTAGCCGCGTTCACCTCCTCTGCCCCAACCCTGGCTTTTATGCTGGCTGCTGCTCAAAGCCGAAATCTCCGAGTATGATTTTCCAAGTAGCGGATTAAAGCCACCCACATCCAGGGTAATAATCCCGGGTGTGTTCGCATTGATCGTTGTATTCCACCACCGGCCCGTGTTCGTGTACAAACGTTTCACCTGCCAGGTAGTCAGTTCCTTTAATTGTTCTGGAAAAACCGCTGCTTTGGCTGCCAGCTCAAATGCTTCACCTGCGATGATAGCAGAAGCAGTATGGTGACCGTGGCCAGCACGTTCATCAGGGGGAAAACGCGTAATAATAATATCCGGTTGATATTGCCGGACGATTTTCACCGCATCCGATAAGACGGCATCCTTTCCCCACACGGACAAAGCTTCAGCTGCCGATTTGGAGAACCCAAAGTCTATAGCCCTTGTAAAAAATTGCTGGCCTCCATCGATATTTCTGGCCGTTAATAATTCCTGAGTTCTGATCAATCCTAATAATTCACCTATTTCGGGACCGATGAGATTCTGGCCCCCGTCACCACGGGTCATTGACAGGTAAGCTGTGGAAGCCAGTTTATGGTTAGCGAGATAGGCAATGATATTCGTATTTTCATCATCGGGATGCGCTGCCATGTACAATACGGCACCTAAAAAATTAAGCTTTTTGAGTTTTAATTTAATGTGCGCGGCATCAGGTTGTTGCTGCGGTTGGGAAAACAAACACAAGGGAAGAAAGCATAGCAGCAAAAAGAACGTTCTCATTCCAACAAAATTTAAACACAAGTTTAAACTTTATCATCCGGTTTTGAATGGCCTTTCATAACAATTTAACGAATGTTTAACAATTGATTCTCAGAATTTACCCCGTTTTTCCCCATTGACAAAAAAAGATCCGTCTTTATCGACACTTATCAGGATTTGATTGACCATGGTTTTTTCGGCGGTAAGAAAGGCAACGGAATACTCGTGCGCGGTAACCCGATCTTTCATGTCATCCGTGAAGCCGAGGGTTAATTCAATAACCGAATTCAAGTCAATTTTCCGATTGACAGGGCGGTCATCTCTGTTTTTTGAAATACGCATGCGCATTTTTTCTTCCGGAAGCTTCAACACGGAAATTCGCAAAACTAAATAGGGTAAAACGCTTCCCGTCGTCCGGCGTTCATAATCACTTCTCGTCTCGCCAAGATTGACAGAATTATGATCGCCCTGGGGACGTTGTTTAAACTGATAGTCAAGTTTAATTTCAAATTCCTCTTTCGGTTTATAGGGAATTTCCTGCCACCATAAAATAGATAGTATGATAAGGATGTGATGCATAAGGTTAGCCCTTATGAAAGATACACAAAAGCGATCAAACTTTTTTAAAGCGCAGGGTTTTTATTAAAACAAATGCCTGACCTTTTCAAGAGGGATCCGGCAAACTGATCCGTGCTGTGCGCCCTTTGG
>JAYSOP010000207.1:0-3617 GCA_043722905.1 Chryseolinea sp. | reverse complement strand
GCTTACAAAGGATGCATTCCTTTATCCGAAGCCGGCAACGGCAAGACCTGGGCGACTTAAGCTTTAGGCAATAAGCTATAAGCAATAAGCAGTAGGGGGTAACCCTTGCTGCTTTTTGTTTTTGTGACGTAAATGACACACCCCCTAAGACCGTCTTTGTAAGCGAAGTGGGGCCTGTGCGCAGGGCTAAGCAATCCCCTGATGACGAAGTGCAAGTAAAAAGAAATTCCGTCGCTGCGATGGAATGGAGAGTGGGTTTGTTCTTACTTCACTATGGGCATTTCATCGCAGGGTTGCTTCGCCCGCCGTAGCTTTAGCGAAGGAGGGCTTCGTTGCCATGTCATGCTGAGGGCATGAAGGCGCCTCGCAATGACGGGAATTTGAGGGGGTGTGCCTCTGCAATGCAAGGCCTTAAAGGGGCCGTATCGATCTCAAAGTTCAACTTCACATAGCCATGGAGTTGCTTTTAGCTTTCTACTTTTGGCTTATAACTTATTGCTTATTGCTTACCGCTTCCGCCGCCTTCGGCGGGTTGATCATGATGTGGGCGCGATGGGTTCCAGGATCCATGATCCAGGGTTGTCCGGCTGCGTCCGGTTTTAATGGAAGCCCTGTGCTTTCTGATGTGGCATACGGTATATAGATAACGTACCTTAGGTATCCGTCCTGTATATCTCCCGTTTCGACGTTGTATTTTTCAGCGGAAGTGGAATACACGAATAAAGTGGAAGGTTGTTCAGGCATTTTTAGTTTACCTGCTTTCACTTCTGCCTCGCGCATGTCAAAAATTTCCTGAAATGATTTACCTTCCTTCTTTAAAGCCCTTCCCCGTGCCATGAAAGGCTCAAGCGCCTGATGATAACACGAAACATTAAATCCGTTTTGTGTCGGGTCATCTGCCAGGCAGATCATGCCGTTGCTTCCCTTTCGCAAAACAATGAATTCACCTTTCGGAGAATAACCCATTACAGTGGCATTCTCCCGCTGTTCCTGCGGCGCTGCGAGCACCGCGTTTTTGATCTGGATGTCCGCAGAAGGACCTTGCTGACAAAACCCAGCACCGGTACTCATCACCATTAAAACTCCCACTATCATTCTCATAACATCAATTTTAATTTTTATATATTATTCAAAACTTCCACTTTTTCTGCATTAAGAATTTCTACTTACACGTTCAGTTTGGTAGATCAAGCTTTGGACTTTTTCCTTTATGCTTTCTGGTTTTAAGTTAAGGGGTTTGGAAGGGAATTCAAAGGGGGTATAGGAAATTGGGACCTAAGGCAACAGGCATTGGATATTCGGTTAGCTGCAGGTATAAGCAGTTGGCAGGGGCTTCCGAAAAAGTTGTATTTGCTCGCAGGAGCATACCCTTGTTGCCACGAAAGAAAGAATGATGAATATTTCGTGTTACCTGAGATTAAGATGATAAAATAGCCAGGTGCAGGTTATGGCATCTCCCTGGGTATGTTTATTTGGAACTTAAATCCGCCCGGAATGTCAACATCTCACCCCAGGTGCGGTTAACGGTTTCCTGAATCATTTTGAGACGCTGATTGTAAACCTCTTCTCCAAACATGGCTATGTATCTTTCCTTAAAAGGCTTGCGAAAATCATTTTCCTTTTCCTTCCAACCTTGTTTATGCCGGTATGTGACTCCAATCCGCCCCTCCCCGGAAAAATGAGATTGATAAACGGCTACACTTTCTCCGCTGGCTTCCCAAATTTTTTTATCTTTTTTAAGTTCTTCTTCAATTCTCCCAATGAAGCCAGGTTTGGGATAAATGTGCGTAATTGAAATTTTATCAGCGTAATCGGTAGGCTGCACAGAACTTAAGTCCTCCCGAAAAAGAAGAAAGTCAACGGTTCCCTTGCCGAGCGTGAGTGCAAAGATATTTTTTGTGAGGTCTGCAGCGTGCTCTGCACCCAGATTTCCCCGACCATCCAGCGTTGTCCAGGTGTTAAAGCCTTCTACGATGTGATAACTGCCTACTTCAGGTCCGGACATAATTTCAAATACGCGCCACTTCCAGTCACCGGTGTGATACTTTTGTGCATGGGTCGACAGGGCCTTTTCTAATTCCAAAGTTTTTTCTGGTTTGGGTTGTAATCGGGATACGGAGACTACATTTTTTGTCTGGCTAATTCCGGTAAATGGAATTAAGAACAATAAGAGCAAGAATTTTTTCATAATGGTTGGCGTTTAGTTAGTGTATAGTATTGTATAGTATAATCGTTCATAAGGTTCGAACTTAGATACACGTTCACGAATATTGAACGCCACTTCAACCGCAACAGAACTTATTTCCGGAAAGGGCAAGTTGTCACCAGTGCGAATGCTAGAATAATTGAATGTCCTTTAAGTTATGAAAATTCCAACAGGCAAACAATTTTTCCGGATTGTTATTCAAGTTTTAGTTGTAGGAGGTATGGGGTAAATGGAGCAACAGCCACCGATAACTGAAAAATTCTTCTATTTTTGCCTTTTAGTGTTTACTCAATGGCAGCAGATCCTTCTTTGTATTTGAAAAATTTGTGGTACCTGGCTTTTCACAGCTCGTTCCTGAAGAAGGGAAAGCTGGTGGCGAAAGAAATGCTGGGTGAGAAAATTGTGTTTGGGCGGGATTCAAATGGCGAAGCTTTTGCCTTGCGGGATAACTGCGCCCACCGCGGTGTGCCTTTGTCAGAGGGATGGTTTGAGAAAAATATTATTCAGTGTTGTTACCATGGATGGCAATTCGGAACGGATGGCGTGTGTAAAAACATTCCAGCAATAGGGCCGGACTCAAAAATTGATTTCAGTAAGATCCGGGTTTTTAAATATCCGCTGCAAGAGGTCAGCGATACTGTGTGGATTTATATCCCTGAGAAAAAAATGCATTTTGTCGCCATGCCTAAGGTGGCTCCTCCTGACCTGATTCTGGATCCTTCACGGAAATTCTTACACGTTGAATCAGTAACGCTACCCGCAAATATTGACCACGCGGTAATCGGTTTGATAGATCCCGCGCATGTCACGTTTGTCCACCAATCCTGGTACTGGCGTTCTGCCAAAAAGTTAAAGCAGAAGGTAAAACATTTTGAGCCTACCCCTCTCGGTTTCAAAATGGTCAGGCATGCTCCTTCCGCAAATTCGAAAGGATATTCCGTTTTGAAAGGCGGATCCTCTACTGAAATTACTTTTGAGATTCCCGGAAATCGCTATGAACATATCCGCGTGGGGGAAAAAAATGAAGTGATCTCTATAACAACCCTTACACCCATCAACGAACATACTACCGAACTGAATCATATTTTCTTTTCTTCGCTCCCGGCTACACGATGGCTGTGGTGGCCACTCAAAAAATTGGGCAAGAAGTTTATCGGACAGGACCTGGATGTCTTCATAAAACTCAGCAAAGGGCTGAAAAGCAATCCCACACTCATGCTGATCGGCGAACCCGATGCTCAGGCCAAATGGTACTACGAAATAAAACGCCTCTGGCAAAAAGCACAACAGGATAATCTACCCTTCGTCAATCCGGTCCAGGAGCAGACTCTGCACTGGATCACTTAGTTTTTGAATGCAGGTAATGCGACTACGCTAAAGCTTCGTCGGACGAGGTCGGTGATCGGTAATC
>JAYSOP010000206.1:0-13683 GCA_043722905.1 Chryseolinea sp. | reverse complement strand
TTAATGGAGTTCTCCGCCATTTCATATAACAATACGGCAGGTTCATTGGTAACATAACCTCCCATAATAATTCGCGATCCAACTTTGCTGAAGTGAGTGACTTTAAAATCGAGTTCAGTATTGATGTCAAAACGTCTTGTTTCTCTCCCCTCAACCGTATTAATTTCAATTAACTCAAGTCCATTTTTGGTAGTTTCCCCGGTGCGGTACAAAAGGTATAAATTGTTTTTGCCAATTTCATACCCCAGCATCATGTGGCGTTGGTTTACTTCAATGTCAAATTTCTGCTTTTCAACAAGGGTTGTATCAAGAATAATAATTTCCCAAAGCTTTTTGTTTCCGTTGTATTTGTCTTTTTCACGTAACAGGGCCAGACCCTCTTCTTCAAGAGAAATAATGGAGAAATAATCATCTGAATTCTTGTGGATTATTTCATAGCGGTCAGTTTGCCGTACCTGCCCTTGCGCAACGCCCGAACCCAAAAACAAACCAACAAACAGAAACACCATACCATTTATTTCCAGATTTTCCCTGAAATTTTTCCACTTGATCATTCGTGTTTATTTAGCTTCACTCAATCCCATAATTAAATCATATTCTGCAATTTTCACGGGCTGTACCGAAAGCCGCGATGCTCTTACCAGAACCATATCTGATAAACGCTTATCTGATTTAATTTGTGCGAGGGTAATGGGTTTTTTTAGTTGTTTTTGGGCAGATAACTCAACCACTACCCATTCTGCGTCCTTCGGATCCGGATAAGCTGGCTTGGTAACATGGGCTTGTCCGATAATAGCTTTCTCTTCTCCAGTATGATAAATGAAAACAATGTCTCCCTTTTCCATTTTTTTGAGATGGCTGCGTGCCTGAAAGTTTCTGACTCCGTCCCAAATTGTTTTTTTATCCTTCAGAAGGTCATTCCACGAATAAGTATCCGGTTCTGTTTTAACAAGCCAATAGTTCATACATTTGATTTGAACTATCTAAAATAGCAAAATAAACCTATTTAAGCATTTGCGAATAGCGATTGCTACCCGGGCAGGTAGCTGATATATTCGGCGTTGGAGTACTGGAGCTTACTGTTTGCGACACCGAGCCAATCGGACTTGAGCCTAATAGGCTCGCACAAGTTTACCTTCCATGTAATTAACGTAGGAACGATTTACTACTTTCATACCTCCCGGCGTGGGGTAATTGCCCGTGAAGTACCAATCTCCAATGTGCTTCGGGCATGACTTATGAAGATTGTCTACCGTTTGAAAAACGACCTCCACCTGGGCCTTCATGTCAGAAGGCTTAATGATCTGGGAAATTTTCTGAGAGATCTCCTCGTTGGTAAATTGATCATAAAGTAGTTTTACATAGTTCTGCTGGGTTTGATGCCCCCTCGCCCGGATACACTTTTCATATATCTCGCCCAACATATCCTCTTTACCGTGGTCTTTTAGCAAACCGATCATAGCTCTGAAAGCTACAAAATCACCCATTTTACTCATATCAATCCCATAGCAGTCGGGAAAGCGAATTTGTGGGGCTGACGAAACAACCACAATTTTTTTTGGACCCAATCTGTCCAGCATTTTTAAAATACTTTTTTCAAGCGTTGTTCCGCGAACAATGGAGTCGTCAATTACCACCAGCGTATCGGTACCTTTCTTTATGACTTCATACGTGGTATCATAGACATTGGCGACCAGCTCATCCCGATGATCATCATCCGTGATAAAGGTTCTTAACTTGACATCTTTTAAAACCAATTTTTCTATCCGCGGTCTGAACGATATGATCTCTTCAACTGAATCTACTGTTGGCTTTCCTTCCAGTATGATTTCTTTTTGCTTTTTAATCAGGTAATCTTCAATGCCTGCCATCATTCCATAAAATGCGGTTTCGGCAGTGTTAGGTATATAGGAGAAAACGGTATTTTTTAGATCGAAATTAATGGCACGTAAAACCTGTGGCACCAGGAATCTCCCTAATTGTTTTCTTTCCTTATAGATATCAGGATCATTTCCCCTTGAAAAATAAATCCTTTCGAAGCTGCAGGATTTCTTTTCTCCGGCTTTAACAATCTGATGTTGGACAAATTCACCACTCTTCGAGACAATTAACCCATGTCCCGGTTTGATCTCTTCTATCTGGTTATAATTCACGTTGAAAGCCGCTTTAATTGCCGGTTTCTCAGACGCGACCACAACCACCTCATCATCTGCATAAAAATAAGCGGGTCGAATGCCATTAGGATCTCTAACCACAAAGGCTGAACCAGAACCCGTTAACCCTGCCATGATATAACCGCCATCAAAATCTTTACAAGCGCGTTTTAACACGCGTTGAAGATTCAATTCATCTTCAATGATTTCTGATATCTCCCGATTACTGTATTTATCCTTGTACTTTTCAAAAATGCCCTGAACTTCTTCATCCAGAAAATGCCCGATTTTTTCCATTACGGTTACGGTGTCCACTTTCTCTTTTGGGTGCTGACCAAGGTTCACAAGAATATCAAACAACTCCTCAACATTCGTCATGTTGAAATTGCCAGCCATCACCAGATTACGGCTTCGCCAGTTATTCTGGCGCAAGAATGGATGAACGTTCTCAATGCTGTTCAAACCGTGAGTTCCATATCTTAAATGCCCGAGCCAAAGTTCACCTGTAAAGGCAATATTCGCCTTCAACCAATGCTCGTTCCTGAATTTATCTTTTCCCGCTTTGTGTGCCTTTTTAAATTTTTTGCCAATTTTCTTAAATAAATGGGCCACGGGTTGTGGCTTAATGGACCGGTATCTGCTGATATACCTGTGGCCGGGTTCGACATCAATCTTGATGTTAGCAACTCCAGCCCCATCTTGCCCCCGATTGTGCTGCTTTTCCATCAGGATATACATTCTGTTCATGGCATAGGTAGGGCCATATTTTTCAATGTAATAGGAAAGAGGCTTTCGCAGGCGGATCATGGCTATTCCGCATTCATGAAGAATCTGGTCGCTCATTTCAATGGTTTAATCTGCCGGGCAGCGTATCTAACATCAACAAAAACCTAAAGCACAAAGTTAATTCTATTAATCAATCCCATCAACAATCCGGGGATGAAGAACATAACTACAATGAATACAACCAGAATAAATCCCAAAAGATTTTGAAAGCTAAGTCTTTTTATATTTCCCATGGGTTCACCGGCCTTCAGGAAGGTGTAATAGGGAATCCTTAAATAGAAAAACAGCGAAACAACAGTATTTAAGAGCCCAAATGCTAACAACCAGAGCAACAAGGTTTTATGGGTTATTTCATACGATTCCCAGAGAGCGGAAAAAACAAAAAGTTTGGCGGTAAATCCCGCTGTTGGTGGAAGTCCGGTTAGGGCTACCAGCGCCACAGTCAAACCGACTGAGGCCGAAATAAACTGTTTTCCTGAACCCGCAAATGACGGAATCGAGTGTATTCCCTGTGATTCAAAATAGGCCAGGTAAATAAAGACCGCAAAATTCATGAGCAGATAAATAGCGGCATAAAATAGCATAAAGTTTATTCCCTGAGGCAGAAATGCGGCAATGCCCACCAACAGGAAACCGGATTGAGCGATAGAGGAGTAAGCCATCATCCTTTTTGCATTATGCTGCCATAGGGCTGAAAAATTACCGAAGGTTATGGTGGCCATAGATATGCCGGCGATGATCAATTGCCAATTATAGTCAGATTGTCCAAATACATGAATGGTCAGTAAAAATTTGGTCAGAACACCGAGTCCGGCAAATTTGGGGGCCACCGATAAAAAGGCAATGACGGGAATAGGGGCGGCCTCATAAACGTCAGGAGCCCAGGGATGCATGGGTGCTGCGGCGATTTTAAATAAGAACCCTGTTATGCTCATTGTCCCCGCAATCAGAAGCAGCGGAGAAGGATGATCGATCAGGGAATCAAAGAACTGCTGCGAACTAAAATCCACCGTTCCGGATATTCCGTAGAAAATTGAAAATCCATATAGCATGATGGCAGAAGAGACTGATCCAAACAAGAAATATTTTAAACTGCCCTCACTCCCTGCCTTATTAAAAGAATATCCGACCAAGACATAGGAGCTTATGGAGATCATTTCAATAGATAGAAATACCATTAGCAAGTTTGTGCTCATCAACAATAAATGGCAGCCAAGAACTATGGAAAGCAGTAAGACATAGTACTCACTGATATGTCTGCGGTCCATGTGATCGATTGACATTAAGCAGGTCAATACCAGAGCCGCATCCACAAGTATCATCAAAAACGCTCCGAACCCTTCGCGATGCACCATGCCATTGAACAATATCACATTTACATCCAGGCCTCCCGTAACTAAAAAATAACCGGAGGAGAATGCAGCGATTAAGGTAATAAAGTTGAAGACATAGTTCCTTTTATTATTCACCAATCCAATAATCAGGATAATGATGAGGGCGGATACAAGAATCAATTCGGGAACAAAAAATGAAAAACTTTCCGTTATGCTGTTTAATTTTCCATTCAAACTTTGCACAACTTTAGAGGTTAGGGGTTAATCGTTTTCCTGTTTCGACAACAATATTTACAAAGCCCTCCGTAAAGGGATTGATCCAGTTTAGAATCATTTGTGGATAAATACCAAAAAAGAAGGCGGCGAAACATAAAGGGATAAGCATTAAATATTCGCGGTAACTTAAGGGAACTAACTGGTCAATGGTAGCCTCTCCCTTTATGTGTAATGGGCCGAAGAACATCCGTTGGATTGCCCAAAGATAGTATCCTGCGCCCAGAATCAGTCCGAGTGTACTGATCACCGCCAGACTCTCATGGATCAGGCCATTGGTTGTATTCGATTTAAAAGCGCCAAGAAATACCAGAATTTCCGCAATAAAGCCGGAAAAACCGGGTAGTCCCATCGAAGCAAAAAAGCCTATCAGAACGATCGCGAAATAGGATGGCATCCTGGTGGCCAGACCAGAATAATGATCGATCATCCGATCATGCGTACGGTCAGACAAAACGCCTGCTATTAAAAATAGCAATGCTGCAATAATTCCATGGCTGAACATCTGATAAATGGCTCCTGTTACCCCCTCCGTTGTTAAGGAGGCAAGTCCGAGTAAAACAAAACCCATATGCGACACGGAAGAGTAAGCGATTAACCGTTTAAGGTCTTTGCTGGCCATGGCATTCAGAGCGCCATAAATAATGGAGACTACTCCCAATAGTCCAACTAACCAACTAAAGGTTAAGGCGGCCTCAGGAAAGATCGGGAAGGCTATACGCAGCAGGCCGTAACCGCCAATTTTGAGTAATAATGCGGCTAAAATTACGGAAACGGGTGTGGGTGCTTCCACATGCGCATCGGGAAGCCAGGTGTGCAACGGTACCATCGGAAGTTTGATGGCAAAGCCTATGAATAAGAGTAAAAATGCCCAGGCGCGTGCGTCGATAGTGCCAATCATCCAGGGCTTTTCAGGATCAAATATTGATCCTGAAATAAAATTTTCCGGATGAGTCATGTGCAGCATGTTGAAGGTATGGACAACCTTTGGAGAATTTTCCGGATCCAATACAGAGATATATAATCCTATAAGAACAATCAGTATTAGAATTGAACCAAGCAAGGTGTAAAGAAAAAATTTGATAGAGGCATATTCTCTCCTGGGTCCTCCCCAGATACCAATAAGAAAGAACATGGGCAGCAGCATGAACTCAAAAAATAAATAGAAAAGCAAAAAATCCAGCGCACTAAAGGTCCCAACGATGGCCGCATTCAGGATGAGCACAAGGATAAAATATCCTTTTACATTTTTGGTAATACTCCATGAGGAAATGGTAGCGATTAACATGATGCCCACCGTCAGACATACGAATGTTATATTTAATCCGTCAATCCCTAGAAAATATTGAGCTTGCAACGTGCCCCATGCACCAAGATCCAGGGTAATCCATGATTTTTGTTCCACAAATTGTAGTGATGCCGATGGTTCATACGCCATCACAAGTTGCCATATAAAGACAACCTGTATTAGGGTGGCCATCGTGGCCAGAAAGCGAAAAGCCTGTATAAATGTCGAGGGTAAAAAGAGCGCAATAACCGCTGCCAGTAGGGGAGTGAAGATCAGCAGGGAGAGTAAATATTCTTGCATCCGGGTTTAATAAATCATAAGCTTTCCATTTGCCTATTAATTAAGAGTCCAAATTATAAAAATAATGATTGCGAAAAGCGCCCAGAAAATATAAAGCTGGATATTTCCCCCTTGAAAAGAACGGGTAATCTTTCCGCCCAACCCGGCCAGCCTGGCTACTCCATTGACAGTGCCATCAACAAAAACATGGTCGATCCAACCTGTGAAATGGGCGACGACTACCTGCGCATAAACCAAACCGTGAATGGTTTTGTCAATCCAGCTTCGGTCGATAAAGGCTGTCGTCCGCGAGCTTATTCGCGTCACTGTACCAAAAAAAGCTGACAGTCCTTCATCTATATAAAAGCTTTTTCTTAAAATGTGATGGGTCTTAAATAGATTCTTACGGAAGGCATACCAACTCACTAACACTGCTGCGACAATCCACAGGATTGAGATAAAAGTTATCCACAGCGAATCGGACTCGTGGTTCCCATTCGTAAGCATCCACCCTTTGAAATCAAATGGATTCCAGGAGACTAAAAACCAAAGTGAGCAGAAGGCTAGTATCAGAACTGGTAAACGCATGATCCATGAAGGCTCTTCAATCTTTAGTGTTTTTATCACTCGGCCTTCCCCAAAGAAAATAAACCATATCATCCGGAATGTGTATAGCACCGTTAAAAATGAAACGCTCACAATCACGACGAGCATGAGCCACGACAAAATGTTGTTATGCATATATAATGCAATGAGAATAGCTTCCTTAGAAAGAAAACCTGAGAAGAACGGAATGCCTGCCAATGAAGCCCCGCTCAATAGAAAAGCAATAAATGCTGTCGGCATTTTCTTTCTTAGTCCACCCATGTTCCGGATGTCCTGCACGTCAAAATGTTGCTGCCCTTTTTGGGCGTTGTGCAGGGAATGAATTACCAAGCCTGCTGAAAGAAATAAACAGGCTTTGAAAAAGGCGTGTGTAAACAAATGGAGTAATGCCGCATCCAGTATTCCCATTCCAATGGCAAGCACCATTAAACCTAACTGTGATATCGTGGAGTAGGCCAGTATTTTTTTTATATCGTGCTGTGAAAGTGCGGCCATCGCTCCGATCAATGTTGTGATCATTCCTGTAACCGCCACCACAAGAAGGGCGTCCTCGGTGAAAATATGGAACAGTCGCACCAAAAGATATACACCTGCCGCCACCATCGTTGCAGCGTGTATTAATGCTGAGACCGGAGTGGGGCCTTCCATTGCATCGGGGAGCCAGGTAAATAAGGGGAATTGGGCAGATTTGCCAATAACACCACAGAAAATGCAAAGAGATGCGGCGGTTTGCCATGGGTGTACGGTAGACGTGGAAAGGATTTGTGTCAGGCTGAAGGTTTCGTAAATAGCCCAAATCACCATTAAGCCAACCATGAACCCGGCGTCGCCAATCCGGTTCAGAAGGAAAGCTTTTTTCGCAGCACGACCTGCTTCGGGCCTTATGGTCCAGTGACCTATCAGCAAGTAGCTGGAAAAACCCACAAGTTCCCAAAACATGAAGAGCAAAAGCAAATTGTCACTTAAAACAATACCCTGCATGCAAAATGTAAAAAATCCAAGCATGGCAAAATATCGCTTTAGATCCCGGTCTCCCCCCATATATCCTATGGAAAAAACATGGACTAATAATGATATGAAAGCAACCAGGGCCAACATCACTAAGCTTCGGTTTGACAATGTCAGGTCTGCCGAAAAAGAATTCGTCCCGATCGAAAACCAATCAAGATGGATGGGTATAACCGCACCATTCCAGAAATTAAAAAGTAAAACCAGGGCGCTGAATGTACTGATCAGCATCAAAAAAATTGATGCGGATAATATTATATTGATATAGTTCCGGGGAAGGCAACACAAGGTAAAGAAGGAGACCAGCGGCGCCAACAGGGTGAGAAAAACCAATGCATCAAATAGATTTTTTTCCATTACCCTTTTAAGTCAGCGATTTCATCAGGCACAGATGTGTTATAGTATTTGTAGACACGAAGGACGATGGCAAGTCCTACCGCGGCTTCGCATACGGCAACGATAATTACAAATAATGCAAAGATGTGACCATCCGATTGTTGCCCATGTTGTTGGTTAAAGGCGACGAAGTTCAGATTGGAGGCATTCAACATCAGTTCGATTCCCAGTAACACCATGATGGCATTCCTTTTCACCATGACGATAATAATTCCAATCGAAAATAAAAACGCGGCGAGGTATAAAATGGCATTGACTGGTATCATGACACTTTTGATTTCAGGTGCGAGGTAACAACGGCCGCACCTATTAACGCAATAAGTAAGAGCAACCCGGCTACTTCAAAAGGAAGCGTATAATCAACGAATATTCGTAATCCGAGAGTGCTGATATTTTCTGCCGCCAGTTCATTAGGTCGCAAGGCAGAAGCCCCAGGCAGGTAGCGGATCAGGATGTAAACCAAAACAATACCCGTTAGAACGCCCCAAAAAATATTTGTATTATCGACAACCAAAGGCTGCCCCGAAATTTTGGTGGTCAGCATAATACCAAATATAATTACCACTAGAATTCCACCTGCATAGATCATTATCTGGGTCATGGCCAGAAATTCAGCAAATGATAAAACGTAAACTGCAGCCACAGATAAAAGAGAAATTAACAGCAACAAAGCACTTTTAAAAACATTCCTGGAGAAAACTATTCCCAGCGCTGAGCTGGCTGCCAGTGCAACAAAAAAATAAAAGATCCATATTACCATCATGACGTGAGAGGCGGGGGTCCGGGAGGTTTAATCTTTGGCCTGAACACAGGTTTTGCAATTCCCGGCTTTGGCGCTTCAGTGCTTGGTATCTTTTCCCCAACATCAACTACCGGTGCGGTCATGGTTTTGCCCTTCTGATGGGTTTCAAAAATGTTTCTTTTCTCCAGAATCTCTTTTTCTGACATTTCTCCGAAAATGAAATTATGATCCCGGATATCGGTTACGCTAAAATCAAAAACTTTGGTCATAGTCAGGCATTCAGTAGGGCACACTGTAGTACAAAGCCCACAGAAGCAGCACTTAGCCATATCGATATCAAATTTAGCGGCGTAAATCCGTTTAGGCGTGCCGTCTGACGTTTTTCCAATCTCCTCAACGGCCCGAATCGGCTCGATTTCTATACAATCAACAGGACAGACCTTTGCGCATTTGTCACAGACAATACAATCATCAATTTCATTATGCAAGCGATATCGCCCGATGTCCGGCACGGGTATCATTTCATGAGGATATTGAATGGTGGATATACCCTCAGTGTTAAAAAAATATTTCTCGTCAGTGATTGGGATGATCCTTCGTTTTTTTATTGATCCCAGCATATGGCTGAATGTGATCTTTAATCCCTGTCCTAACGAGCGAAAGGCATTGAATATATTACCGAAATACGACCGTTTTGATTTCCCCATGATTCTATACAGCAAAAATAGAAAGAAAAGGAGTAGTCAGGGTAGAATGAATGAAGATTATTGGGGCTTTGGAACGGTAAAGGAAAATTTACTGCCTTTTCCCACCTGACTTTGGACTTGAATCTTTCCGCCGTTTTTTTCAACGAATTCCTTACACAAAATAAGGCCCAACCCCGTGCCTTTTTCATTGGCGGTACCACGGGTAGTATAAGGGGCGGTTTTGTCGAAAAGAATTTTTAGAACGCCCTCATTGATACCAACCCCATTATCCTCTACGGTGACGAGCCACTCGGTTTCTTTTTCCTGCGCTCCAATCGCCACTTCCCCACCATCGTTGGTAAATTTTATGGCATTGGTCATTAAGTTACGGATCACTAAATTAATGGTATTGGAGTCAGCATAACCGATGGTGTTAAGTGGTACCCTGTTATGCAATAGGATTTGCTTGTTTGATACTGAACCCAACAATTGAATATTCTCATCTACTATTTTTTGGATATCAATACGGCTGGCCTGTAGGTTCAGCTTGTCCATTTGCAGCAATGTCCAGTCCAGGAGATTATTAAGCAAGGTGCGCGTATGATTAAACCGCGATTTTAGTTCATGAATATGGCGTGAAAGTTCCTGAGGCTTTACAGCACCCTTGTCCAATAAGTCCAGCAACCCGGCAAGCGCATTGATAGGCGAGCGCAGATCATGTGAAATGATGGAAAAAAATTTGTCCTTTACCTGGTTAAGGCGTTCAAGTTCTTCACTTCTGGTTTCCATCTCCTGTTGATGTCTTAACAAAAGTGTATTGATCTGTCTCCTGCGGCGACCGCTGCGATAGACGGTTGCCAACAGTATTACGCTTAAGGCCATCACCACCACCAGGATATTCCTGACAAACTCCTGTTTTTTGATCGTGTCATTTTTCATATCTCGCTCCTCATTCAGAGCAGCGATCTCGGTATCCTTGTCTTGCGTTTCAAAGCGAATCTGATCACGCAATAATTTCTCCTGCATATCGTGGCTAAACAAGCTATCCTCCAGTTGTTTAAATTGTTTAAAATATTCCAGTGATTGCCTGAAATCACTTTTTAGTTCATATAGCCGGGAAAGTGCCTGGTACACGCGTATTTCAAGAATACGGGCATTGGATTTTTTTGCCAGGGTGAGGCTTCGGTTAATGGATGTCATTGCTTCATCGTACCTGTCCTGGTGCAGAAAAACCTGACCTCTGCCCAATTCAACTTCAGCCATTCCAAAATTATTTCCGGTTTTTTGGTGTGACTTGAACGTTGTGTCATAATAAGCCAGTGCTTTTGAATAGTTCCTGGAATGCAGGTGCACGGTGGCGAGTTTCGACAAGGTTCTTGGCTCCAGAACAAATATATTTTGTTGACGGGTTAAAGCGAGCGATCGAAGAAGGATAATGAAGGCAGAATCATATTCACCTTTGCGAAGCATCACATCACCAATTTCATCTAACGAATAGGGTACCCCTTCTATGTCATTTATTTCCCGGCTCAATCCAAGCGAAAGATTCAGGTGAGAAAGGGCCCGGTCGTATTGACCAAGTTCCTTAAAAACACGGCCAACATTATGAAGTGCAATGGTCATGCGTAACGAATCATCAATGGCCCGGGCAGTTCGGTAAGATTGGGTGAAATAATAGTAGGCTTCATCATATTCACCTAAATCGTAATAGTCATTAGCAACATTGTTGAAATCCTTGCTAAGGCTGGCGCTATCACTCACTTCCAGGCTGTTTGCCATGGCAAGATTATCGTAACGTAAGGCTGTGCTGTAATCACCACTAATGGAATAAAGAGATCCTATATTTTGATAGGAAAGAATTTTCTTCTGACGCAAATTCCTATCTTCTGAAATTTTTAGCGCATTTACAGCGAGCTCTCTGCTCTTTTTAATATCAGAATATCTGTATTGAAGAGAAAGGTTTATCAATACATCCACGCGGTCTGAATCAGACAAGGTATTTTGTAATTTGCTTTCCAGGCTGTCAATAACATCCGGTCCCTGGGCGAAACCGCAGCGAAGAATGAGGAGAAAAAATAATAAAAAGATTAAGCGCACCCTAGATGAATATTATTTTCCAAAACGCAAAAATGATAATGAAAAGTAAGGCAAAAGGAGTTAGATATTTCCAGCTTAGGGCCATTAATTGATCTACCCTTAGTCTGGGATAAGTCCAACGAATCCAGATCTGAACAAAGACGAAAAACAATGCTTTACCCATGAGCCAGAATATGCCCCAAATGGTTGCCGTGAGCGTTCCCGGCTGCCCTGTTGACCAGGTTGCCAATGTAAAAGAACCTACATTAGGAAATATAGTATTCCAGCTTCCGAAAAATAATACAACTCCCAGGATACTTACTAATAGCATCATGGCATACTCCCCTAACATGATCACCGCAAATCTGAAACCGGAATATTCTGTATGAAATCCCGCGACAAGTTCTGACTCCGCCTCGGGCAGATCGAAAGGTGCGCGGTTGCACTCCGCGAGTGAAGCAATGAAAAATATTACCCATGTAAAAAAAAGCAAGGGCATCCTGAAAATGTTCCATGCCAAAAATCCTCCCACCTGATCAACCCGTATGTTGAGAGAGGGAATGTCGAGGAAGTATTGCGGTTCTGGTGATAAGACGCCTTGTTGAAATGAAATCTCCTGCAAGTTCAGGGTTTGTGTAAAAAGGCAAACACTGATGACAGAAAGGCCGAGTGGCACTTCATAGGATATCAATTGTGCGGCGGACCGCATCGTTCCCAATACGCTGTATTTGTTGTGAGAGCTCCAACCGGCCAATATGATCCCGATAACATCCAGGGAGATAATGGCGATCAGAAAGAAAAGTCCTGAAGAAAAATCGGCACCCGTCCAGGACGGCGATAAAGGTAAAACTGCAAAACCCGCAAATACAGAGACAAAAATTACAATCGGAGCAACTTTAAACAGGCCCTTATCGGCTTGTGTGGGGATGATATCTTCCTTTTGCAGAAGCTTCAGAAGGTCAGCAACGGTTTGACCAATTCCATAGTATCCAACTTCCATGGGGCCTAGTCGGTCCTGGATAATCGCCGATATTTTACGCTCTGCATATATGGCCAGAATGGCATAAAAGACTAAAAAGGGTAAAAGAAATAGGAGTGTTGTCAAGCTTTTTAAACTAACCCCAAGATGCAAAATTTATCAGTGCGCATATCATCCGTTTTTAGGGGTTCCAGGCAAATCAGTGTAATACTTGTTCAATTCCAGAGGGAATGCTTTTCAAGTTTTACTGATTCGTGAAAAAACATACGTGCCGCGGACTGAAAGGATTCCGTGTAATCTGAAACCAGAAAATGGTGTTCGGGTAGGTGATCCTTGTTAAGAAGACCTTGCTCCGCAAGATATTTTTTAAGGGCCAGTGCAATAACTTCCGAAGAATCAAGAATGGTCATCTTCCCTCCGTAAAATTCATTGATTTCCTTTTTAATGAGCGGATAGTGCGTGCAGGCCAGGATCAGCGATTCAATATTTTTTAATACTGGATCGGCTAAATATTGGGCAATGATTTCATGGCTGATCTGATTGTTAAAAAAACCCTCTTCGATCATGGGTGCCAGTAACGGGGTGGCAAGCGATTGTAAGGTTATGTTTTGATTGGCTTCCTGAATTTTTCTTACATATACTCCGGATTGAACAGTGCGCTTGGTGCCAATCAGACCAATATTGGTTTTTCTAAATTCAGCGGTCACCAATGCAACCATTGGATCTATTACGTTTATGATGTGGGTATCTGTACGAACATATTCTTTCAATAATTCGTAGGAAGCGGAACTCGCCGAGTTGCAGGCGATGACAATTACTTTACATCCTTTCTTCAATAAGATGTCTGCAATCTTGATGGAGTATACCTGAATGGCAGCCTCTGATTTGTCTCCATAAGGTAAATGGGCAGTGTCGCCAAAATATATAAGATCTTCTTCAGGCAACACCTTTTTTATAGCATGGGCGACGGTTAAGCCCCCGATCCCGCTGTCGAATATCCCTATGGGCTGCTTCTGTTTGTTATTCATTTCTGCTTTCAGTTGCCTCGAAAGCAAATGTGTAAATAATAATCATTAC
>JAYSOP010000205.1:0-3814 GCA_043722905.1 Chryseolinea sp. | reverse complement strand
ACTTCCTGATTTGAGGTCATCACTACAGGAGAAGTTGCTTCGCCATTGACGATGAGCTTGCCGCCACGGTCAACGACCAGCGTACCTTTGGATGATTTTTCACCCATCAGAACGGTACCTGCAGGAATGGTTACTGTAACACCCGTACGGATAAAAGTCTGACCGCGGATTAAATATTTCTTTGCTGCCTCAAGGGTTTGTGTAGTGAGCTCACCTGACAAAATCACAATCGGGTCATTTACGGTGATTTCAGTTGCAACAAGATTTGAAACAAGGTTGACATTGTCGGTTACCTGAAAAGTCAAGGTTATTTTTGAGCCAATTACCGCGTCGCCTGGAATAGTATAATTCACAGCTTGCGTTGAATTTGCCTGACCATTTAATGCAACCGAACTTATTTCTGTCGCACCGATTAAACCAACGAGGGTTTTACCTCCATTGGGAGCATCCACGGTCACATTCACTGTTATTTCATCTCCTGGAAGGCCGGAGACGGTAGTTGGATCAACTGAAATGGTAGGGGCTGGTTTGTTGCCCTCATCTTCATTACAACCCATAAAAGTCACGAATGGGGTGAGAATGAGCAATAATCTAAAAATCTGCTTTGTCATTTTGTAATGTTTTTGTTTGAAATGAATTCGTGTGCAACTTAGAATCAAACCTTCAACCGGTTGTTACTTCAGTTTTACCAAATTGTTAAGCATCGGAAACCTGAAAAATAAAAAACCGGCTTTAATCCGGCGTTTTATTTATGCTCTCGACATGTGATTATTAATCCTTCGAAAACCTGTAGCTCAGCCCTAAGCTGGCCGATTGTCCCAGTCGGTAAGCCAGAATAGGAACATCTCTGCCACCGCCGGTGTTAATTTTATTATCAACATCCGTATCCTGAAAAAATCTGTATTGCGCATCGAGAAGATTTTGCACATTCACCTTCACCTCAAATTTATTGAATTGCTTCGCAATTTGAAGGTCAAGGGAATTTCTTGGTAGTTCATACAACGAAGGGAAATTAACATCTCCAACAGCAAATATCCGCGGACCGAAAACATTGTAGGCGACAGAGGCGGAGAAATTTTTATCCTCATCGTTATAATATAATCCTGCATTGACAAGGTAAGGTGATTGTCCCTGCAACTGCCGAATCTGTTGCTGAGCCGTAGCTTGATTTCCGAGATCCACTTCAGAGAAAATAAATGAGGAATTGAGGTTGACGAACAAATTCCTTAAGAACCTGGATACACCCAAACTTGACAGAGATTTTTTAAACTCCAGTTCAACACCCACCGACGTGGCCTTGTCAGCATTTCCATAGGTGGATTGTGGCGCCTCCGTGGTGATGACAAGGATGGATTCAATGGGATCCTTAAAGGATTTGTAAAAAGCACCGACGCTGATCGCCTCACCCGGGTTGGGATACATTTCCCAACGCAAGTCTAAATTATCGATGGTAGCCGTTTGCAGTTCAGGATTTCCCTGTATGCCTTGTTCCAATTCGAAATCATAATACAAGAAGGGAGCAAGTTCTCTGAATTCCGGACGGTTTACCGTTTTCGAATACGCGAGCCTTACCAGGGAACGGTCTGAAATGTTATAAGCTGAGTTAAAAGAAGGCAGGATTACCGTTACCGGGTTGTTAATTTCTAACGTACCGGCTACTGTATTGGTCGACAACTTTTGAACATTGTTCTCAACCCGAACTCCCGCAGTGATATCAAACTTTTTTAGCGGAAGAGTTCCCATTAAATAACCTGCGGTTAACAAATTCTCACCGGAATAAGTGTCTGACGGCCGGGTTCCTTCTTCAATTACAAAACCATCCTGCGCTTTAATGTTTTCAGGTGCAAATATCTGGTCGAGAGGTAACCGTATCAGTCGTTGACCTTCTTCATTGTCAAAAAATCCCGGATACAGATAAGAGATGTAACGCGCATTAAAATTCCTGTCCTTGGAATCGATATAATATCCTGCTTTGATCGAGGGTTTTCTTTTTTCATCCTTGTTGCCAAATTTCTTCTCGACATTTAACCCATGAGAAAATCCCTTCTCTGTGAGGTCGGAAAAAAATCTTCCCGTTTCAAAAAGATTAGCACTGGGCGGCAGCTGCATCTGATACCCTTCCTCACCACTGGAGATAAGTTTAAAAGTTCTGAAACGCCTGAAATCAGGTTCATCACGGTTAACATAACTATACCCGCCCACCCAATCCAAAGTAATGGACTCATTGGCAAGTTTATGTGTGCCTTGAAGTTGACCAGAATAGATAAAACGGCTTTGATAATGATGAGAGTAGTTTTTATAGAGACGATCGGTGTTTAAGAAAAGATCTACGCCTTCACGAAGAATGGTTTGATTCTCTCCTAAAAGGTTCAGGAGATTTTTAAATTCCAGTTTAGTGTTTCCTATGTTGGCAGTCCAATTTGAAATCCCGCTGATCCGGACATCATTTTCATAATAGCTGTCCTTGTAAGAAAACCGGGTTTCAATTTCATCCGCATTGAATAAATATCTGTCAAAGGCAACCTTCTTAAATTGATAGGAATTTGAGTAAGAGACATTTGTTAAGGAGCCAAATTTAACCCTTCCAATAGTAAAATTCTTCATCAATTCTGCTCCGAAACTGAAATCAACCGGGGCTGTCGTGGTTGAAAAATCAAAATTATTGGGCAGCATCCTGCCCGCATTCTGACGAATAGGAGAAGTCCTGGCGCTCGACAACAAAGAAGGTGTCGAAGGGAAATAAGTTGGTATCGAACGAAAGCCATTGTCAAAACCAAATTTATCCGTAGGGCTTCCCTGTCCTTGACTGAAATCATTTAAAGTCGTTCCGAAGCGATATCCGGTAGAGCCGTTTATTTTAAAATAATTTTCGTCACCAGATTGTTTGGTGATTACCTGAATGACGCCTCCTGCAAAATCTCCGGGAAGATCTGCGCTTCCGGATTTGTAAATCAGAATCTGGTCAATGGAGCCGCTCGGAATAAGGTCAAACGAGAACGACCGCTTATCCACCTCTGTACTGGGACCGACGACTTTATTAATCATAACCTGATTATACCTTTCGCTGATTCCTCTGATCATTACAAATCGATTATCGACAATGCTTATACCGGGAACGCGCTGCATAATTTGCGCTGCATCACGATCTGGAACTCTGGCAATCTGTTCTGATGAAATTCCACTTACCACAAGTTTGCTTTCTCTGATGGCTGAAATGAGTGAAAAATCTGTGTTTATCTGACGGGAACCGGTAATAACAACTTCCTCGAGTTCCGAAACGTCCTCCTGCATTTGCACTTTTATCTCGGTGACCTTTCCACTTTCGACAGAAACATCCGGGATCAGGTGAGCTTTATAAGTGATAAAAGTGACGGAAAGTGAATAAGTCCCCGGCTTTAGGTTAGCAATCGAAAAGTCTCCATCTATACCGGTGGCAACTCCCACAGACGTTCCTTGAATGACAACGTTGGCACCTACCACTGTCTCACCGCTTGCGGCGTCAGTAACGGTACCGCTGATGGTTCCATTCTGTGCATATGCGCAGGCCGAAACAACGAGGCTAAAAAAGAAGAGAACTTTTGCAAACATAATATTCTATTTTTTACAAAAGTCTTACTCAAATATTACCTGATGAAAACCCGAGTGTTACGAAATCGTTAAGACAGGGATCCGGTGGGTGGCGAGTGCGGATTTTGGCGGGCCAGAATATTCCTATTTACGATGATTATCAGCGGGTTCCGGTCTTTGAAACTTAACAATTCTTACAAATGTATTTAACATGAGTAACCTGCTGTTAACAATAATATGGGGCTTT
>JAYSOP010000204.1:0-2650 GCA_043722905.1 Chryseolinea sp. | reverse complement strand
GGAATTCACACTTCAAATGAAGGGAAAGTTCAAACTTTTCGTAAAGTCCTACGGAATCCTGCCGCTGCTGAATGCTTATAATTTCAGGCGACTGTCCATATGAATGCCAGTGAATAACAATGAGAGAAAGAATAATCAGTAATTTTTCAATTTTCATGTTCAAAAATTTAATACGCCTTCCTTCAACCACACGACCCTAATTCCTAATGCCTAATACCTAATGCCTAATTCCTACTGTTGATCATCGACGGTGGACTGCAGACCTTCAAAAATCCCATTATAATCACTCCCCATATACGCCCCCCATTTTATTTTTGATTTGATGGGTATTTTGGTCGATACGCGATTGATTTGCATCCCATCAAAGGTATAGGACTTTTGTGTATTTGTTCCATGGAAATAGACGATATCAAGTAAGCCATCATTATCCATATCACCGATCCAGGGTGTTGTGGAGATGTTACTTCCTTTAATTTGATCGGTGATCTGGTTTACCTCATTGGTTTTGAAATCGAGGCTAACCAGCATATTGTAAAGCGCACGTTTATTATGTTCATCGTAGACATGGATGTTGAGGCTTAAAAGAGCTTCATCTTTTCCGTTACCATCCAGGTCGATAACGACCGGGGTACTGGTTTGGTAAAACCCAAGCGAATCGATATAGACAATTTTTCCTGAGGCACCATCCACCATAGCCTGCTTACTCCATTCAAGCGTTGGCCACTCACCAATGGCGAACGAAACAAAGAAATCCGGAATTAAATCTTCAGTAAAATATCCGGGAGCAATAGAACTGTAGGCTTCCGAATTCGGAATATTCACTGACCAGATAGGTCGATATGTTTTGCCATCGAATGCCAATAATCTTCCATCCACGGCATTGGCCACAATATCAGGAATAGAATCTTTTGTAATGTCGATCCACAACGCCGGGGCAATGAATCCTTTATCCGGACTGGTATCCAATTTGGTGGCGGTTGTCAGGTCACCCTTGAAAATAGCAGAAAGCGTTGTGACATAAAGATTGCCGCCTATCGTTTCTCCTCCTGTTCCAAAGATTACCCTGCAGTCATTTCCCTCCTGAAAGGGAAGAGCAACCACTGACATATAGGTTTCTTTTTTATCGGGCATTGGGGCCTTTGCTAGAAGCTTTCCATCGCTGCCACTGATCACTACCAGATTGCCGGGATATCGGTTAATGACATCATAAGGTCCTGCCAGCACGTTTCCTCCATTTGAAATCAGAATATCTTCCATACCATCCTCATTCTGATCCTGAATAAATTGCGGGTTATAAAAGTTGTACCATTTCTTTTTGCTTTGCTTCTTGTCAAATTTCCAGATCACTTTTCCCGTCTTCCCATTTATCGCGAATAATTCCGCTGACCGCCCGCCAATAATGACGTCTTGTGTGCCATCGCCGTTTAGATCTTTCAGTGAAGCAGAACCGAAAATATGGTCGATGGAGGGAATGTGCCAAAGCATTTGCCCGGTGCGGCCGTCAAGGGCGATAACGGCTGAATCACATGCCTTGAATTCTTCCCGCCCCGCGCCAAAAACGATATCTCCAATTCCGTCTCCATTCAAGTCAGTTACCCTTGGGGAAGAGAAAGTCCCGATACCCGAATATTTAACAGACCACGAGTTTTGCGCAAAAAGATCACGGGAGAGTTTTGTTTGCATTATTAGCAAAATGACCAGGAGAAAAACAATCCTTTGGTGCATGCGCAATGTATTAAAACGGCGTGGGGAAATAACTTTTCAAAAAGGCAAGGTTTTTGAGTTGTACCGGTATCATATTGAACCTTCAATGCTGGAAATGTGCATAGAAAATGCATGAAATATAGCGTTATTTTAAAGCCGCCGCAAGATTTTCTCTTTTAACACAGCATTCAAAATGGCTCGTATTTACCTGGTTGTGATTAGTTTTTTTATAATTGCGTCGAACCATCGTTATTCTTTAACTTTATAGTCGGCCCGGCCATATGAATACGGACAAATTAACCTCTGAAATACCTTCTACCAATTCAATCATATGACCTGAAGCGAGTATTCCATGAAAACCGTTACACTTTTGAGTTTACTCCTGTTTTTAGATCTGTCGGTTTATGCGCAGGACCCATCGCGGTTTGAATCGCTCTCCGCTTCCAGGACAGGTATACATTTTAAAAACCAATTACAGGAGACGCCAAAATCCAACGTCCTGACCTACGAATATTTTTATAATGGCGGTGGGGTGGCAGTGGGCGACATCAATAACGATGGCCTTGATGATCTATATTTTACGGGTAATATGGCACCCAATGCTTTGTATATCAATCTTGGCAATCTGAAGTTTAAAGAAATTTCCATGTTAGCAGGTGTTGACTGTAGTACCGGTTGGAAAACGGGGGTGACCATGGTAGATGTGAATTACGATGGCCATCTGGATATCTATGTTTGCTATTCAGGTAAAGGAGATCCTGAAAAACGCAGAAACAAGCTTTTTATAAACAATGGCAATCTTACGTTCACCGAAAAAGGTGCTGAGTTTGGTTTGGATGATCCGGGTCACTCAACCCAGGCTTCCTTTTTTGATTTTGATAACGACGGAGACCTGGATATGTACCTGCTAAACCACAATGTGGTGGTGATACAGGAGTTTGAATTT
>JAYSOP010000203.1:0-8071 GCA_043722905.1 Chryseolinea sp. | reverse complement strand
CCTCGTTCACCCGGTTCATTGAAGCGCACCGGTCTTTTTGATTTTGGAATGCATATTAAGAAAGATCACGGTGTTGCGTTGATCGGGCAAAGTGGTAGCGGTAAAAGTACGGTTCTAACATTGCTTCGGGGCTTGCAGCCGGCTATTTCAGGAGCCCGCATTATTGTCGATGATATGCATGATGCAACCCTGGAAAGCATTGCCTCAACGGTTACCCTGTTTCCGCAGGAACCTGAGATCTTTGAAAATACGATTCTGTATAACATCACGTTAGGAATGCCATATGCAAAAGATGAGATATTGAAAGTTTGTGACGATGCTCAGTTTACGGAGGTGCTTTCCCAAATGCCGGAAGGCTTGAATACTTTTATTCAGGAGAAAGGTGTGAATCTTTCTGGTGGACAAAAGCAAAGGTTGGCATTGGCGCGTGGTATCCTGGCGGCGCGTGACAGCGAGATAATCCTGCTGGACGAACCAACCAGCAGTATCGATCCGCAAACTGAAAAATCTATTTATTCCAGTATTTTCAAAACCTTCACACAAAAGGCTGTCATCTGTTCCCTGCACCGTCTTCACTTGCTCACGGAATTTGACTATGTCTATATTCTCAAGGATGGTTCGATCATTGACGAAGGTACATTTGACGATCTGAAGCGTTATAGCCTTGTTTTTCAGGGAATGTGGGAGCATCAAAAAGCGAAAGCTGCAAAAGTCGTAGCGGATGCAACTTACCCGGTGTTTACTGCTGCTTTATAACCTCATTTTCAAATTAGCTGCCTTTATTAGGGCAGCGTATTACCAGCCGCTGGAACACTATTCCTTGTTTTATCGAAAAATTCCAAGATTAGAACATAGGTTGATTTAGGCGCACCAAAATCTTTGTAGAAAAACGATGGTTGTAATAGATTTTCGGTGGAAAATTCTTATCTTCATATCCCTTCTTACCTAAAATTTAATATTTATGGAAACCTATACCTCGACACGCCAAAATTGCCTTGTTGAATGTCTGGAAATCTCCATTTCAAAAAACTCCCTCGAAACGCACGGCCATAATCTTTTATGGACGTTAGCCGTATACACCCTCGACAATCAACCGCTTAAAAGTCCTGTTGAAAAAGGTGATATTCTCCGTTACCGAATAATGGTTTACGATTGGAAAAAGACCGTCAAGCGACTATTGGACGAAAACAAAATACCTTATTCATTCTCTCAAGTTTTCATTCTCGATACTATACACCGGCAGCCGAAAAAGAAAATTCATTATGATGATAAGGATGCGGAAATTCTTTTTGGAGGTAATTACAATGCAACTCCCGATGCCAAAATAATAGAGGAAGCAATCCGGAAGGCTTTGCCCCGTCATTAATTTTGAGGTTGCCTTTTAGATTGTTGCTTTATGGATGTTCATTTCGAAATCCATCGCCCTGTGAAAATGGTTTTACTTCAAATAAAGTTAAGAATACCAAACTACTTAACTATCGTTGTTGAATGTGCCAGCTGCTGATCGCCTGCCGCTTTAACATTTTTTGCTCGGCATCAGTGAATCGCTATTGGGGATTTAATATGTCATTCTTGAAATATAAGAAGGCATGTTTATTTACTTTAATATGGCATGAGACCAACAAAACCATCCTCTAAAACCATTTTAATCATAGATGATGACATAGATTTTCAAACTATTCTTCGAACAATATTTCACCAAAGCGGCTTTATGGTGCGGTCATTATTCAGTGGACAGTTAGGGGACAGTTTGCGCAAGGGTCCGCAACCCGATATCATTTTGTTAGACATAGATTTGCCCTATCTTAACGGTGTTGAGGTGGGCAAACAATTGAAATCCAACGAGCAAACGAAGGATATTCCCGTAATAATGGTATCTGCAAATCCGTTTTTAGATCAACTTTGCCGGGAGGCTGGCGCAGTTGATTTTGTTCAAAAACCTTTCACTCTACAATCTTTGATCAAAAAAGTGCGCGATCGACTTGCCGCTTAAATTTCTCCTCTTCCTCCAGGAAATTAAAAAAGTCAAGCTAAATAATAGCCGGTGACATCTTGAATGACCATCTTTTTTACCGGGACGATCCCTCATCACAACTGGAAAAAATATTTCACACTTCGGGGAACACAAAAATAATTTTTAGCGCCGTGAAATTATTTCCTTCAAAACGTGTTTCCTCAATTTTTGAAAATGATCCGGACAACCGGCAGCAAATTATTTCTTGTGCAATCCTTCAAACTGCCGCAGCATCAGTTCTACCAATAGGGAAAGATGAGACGCTTCATTCGGGCAAGCCAGTTTATTTGGCTTAACGAGCTAAAGAAATTGTTTTGGTTTTTTTGCCAGTTTTCAATTTTAAGAGCGTTTCGCGGATTGCAATCTTTGGAAGTGCATGCATCTACTTCTGCCCAGCCATTGAGATGATCCAACCAACTATTGAAAATATCAGGATTGAACTTTCGCTGTTCGTGATCCGAATAACCTAACAGAATTCCGGCCATGGTCTTCTCAGTTGAAGACGGTGCTGGAATAAGCATGGAAATTAAACTCATTGAGGTCAAATGGGCATGCTCAAGCATCCAATCTTTGGCGATAGACCGCGATACCGGAATGGTAATGGCATAGCGAGCATGGTTATTTCGCAGGTAAGCGTCAGAAAAAGTATGTTTTGTGGGAGTGCCTGACTTTTCCTTAATTAATCGAAGAATATCGGCATGCAACCAACTCTTTTGACATCCTATTTTTTCATTCCAAAAATACCGCTTATTCACATCATTCCGGAGATATTCTAACCGAATGGCATGATGGTGACTCCCCTGACCTTATAGACGCTGAGTTTGTTTGTAGGCTTTTTTACAGAAGATTTTTTACCCACCAACTTTCCTTTATTTTTGCACCTGAATAACCGGCAATCGGCTGTCAGCAAATGTCACGCAGCAGGCAGGTTAATCATTTCAGGCTCCGTATTTCAATGGATAGAATTTCAGATTCCGATTCTGAAGATGCAGGTTCGATTCCTGCCGGGGTCACAGTAGAACAATAAAATGAAATCAAAACCGCTTAATTCGCATGGATGGGCGGTTTTTGGTTTAAGAGCCTATCGTAAACAACTATTTAGACCATTTGAACCGGACAATTTTGCTTAACGCGTTGAGTAAAATTACTCAGTGTATTGAGTAATTTGTTCGTAATCAGCCAAAGGTTTTAATATCAGCAGTTTATGATGATTAAACTACTACTAGACACGGTTAACAGTAGTAAAATTACTACCTTTATTCTGTGGAGAAATACCTGAACCACATTTTTCAACGCTTCAAACCAGATGAAGTATTCTGAATTTCAACCATTTATTAAGCGAAGCAAATCAGGCGCGAAAGTATATCGGTGCAAAGGGTAGCCATTACATTTATAAACGTGAGGGCGTAAGTATCCGGTTCCCTTCCACGGTGCCAAGGAATTTGGCGAGGGATTATGAAAAAAGATTATGAAGGATATGGTTGCGATAGCCACACATCTTTGATTTGAATAGAAAAAAAGGAGTAACTAATGAGAACACTGAAAGCGATTTTATCAAAAGGTCGTGATGATTTTGGCGCATGGTACGAAAACCTTGAAGGCGTGTATGGTGCAGGTGCGACAGTCGCTGAAGCAAAAAAGAATTTAATTGACGGATTAGCGTTGTACGCAAAGCATAACCAAGATGCGCCTGCATGGATAAAAACCAAAGCCTACAAAGTTGTTTATAAGTTCGATGCAGAAAGTATTCTGAACTACTATAGAGGTATTTTCACCAAAGCAGCTTTAGAACGTATGACAGGAATTAATCAGAGGCAAATTCAGCACTATGCCTCTGGTGCGAAGCGCCCTCGTCCTCAGCAATTGAAAAAAATAGAAACGGCTTTTCATGAGTTAGGTCAAGAACTAATATCTGTCAAACTGTAAATCGATCTTGTCGCCTTATTGTCTTCTTGATACAATTCGTTCAGATACTCGATGAACCGATTTCCTCGTTATAAATCTCGTGTTAATAAGTTAAAGAAATTATCTGCGTAAGGATGGCATCTTCAAGATTTTCATAGATCAATGTAAATAACCGGATAGTCATTTAAAGCGCGATTTTTTGATTTGCATTGAAACACAACGAGCCGTAACCATGGAAATCCGCGAAATAGATATACTCTTTTTCGATTCATAAATCCGGCTCAGAAGATTCAAATATGAGTTGTCGAACAATTTTGTTCGAATCGGTCCTTTTTATGGTTTCAGGAACGAAGTTAAAAATAGCTTCAACGGTTCGATCCCTATAGCATGGTGCATTTTGAAACTACCATTAGTTGCGTCAGGGGACTCCACTCTGAACTGGAGGCATATCGACTCCATAGGACCAAAACACACAGCAATCGATGGTTTTGCATTCCTTTGCCATTGCTTTTTTAACTCCTATTGCTTAACATTGATAACCACGGCATTGCACTTAACCCCAGTGCCTAACCTAAGCCAAACACTTTAACTAAATCTCATTTATGATTAAAATTATTACCCCCTTCGCATTTGTAATGTTATGCTCAACATTAGCTTTTGCACAACAACGCGATGTTTCAGGCGTAGTTCGAGATCAAGCCACAAACGAACCTATCGCAGGTGTAAATATCGTGGTAAGGGGCTCGGGAACAGGAACGGCTACAGATGCCAGTGGCAGGTTCAGCTTATCTGCTACCGAATCATCTAACACAATACGTTTTTCATTTATCGGATACAAGACAAAAGACGTTACTATTCCAGCGTCCAACGTTATGGAAGTTTCTCTTGAACCATCTTTAAATGAACTGGGCGAAGTCCTTATTTCGGTTGGTCGTGGTTCTGACCGAACGATTACGGATACGCCGCTGCCAGTGGATAATTTTAGTGCAACTGACCTGCAAACTACAGGGCAGATCTCGTTCGATAAAGCGCTGCAATACAGAGTACCCTCTTTCAATACAGTGAACACTCCGGTGAACGATGCAACTTCGTTATTCGATCCTTATGAAATTAGGAACCTTGGTCCGAGCAGAACGTTAATTCTTATCAACGGAAAACGAAAAAATTTAACTTCATTGGTTTACACGCAAACATCGCCCGGTCGTGGTGAAACCGGAGCGGATTTATCGGCAATACCGACTGATGCTATTAAGCGCGTAGAAATTCTTCGCGATGGCGCGTCTGCTCAATATGGCTCAGATGCTATTGCAGGTGTAATGAATATTATTTTAAAAGACACTTATGATGCTACCTCTGTATCGCTGACCACGGGTTCAACACTTAAATATGGTGGTTTCAATTATGGGATTAACTATAATAGCGGGGCTAACTTCGGCGAGAAGGGTTTTGTTAATTATCATATGTCTCTGAACAGACAGGAGGCTGCCATTCGTGAAGATGCCATTGATGCGTTGAGCGATGCAAGAGATCTGACGAATGGCACCCCCAGTTCTATTGCGCAAGTGCAACAGTACCTAAGACAATATCCGGACGGAAATAATAAAAATGGAACACCTGATAATACATCAGCGAAGTTCCTGATCAATACGGCCATTCCAGTTGGCGAGAATTCTGAACTCTACGCCAATGCAGCCTATGTTTATAGAAAAACAGTAAGTAACGCGAATTATCGTCAGCCATATTGGAGAATTGATCATACATTATTGCACACGCCCAATGCAAGTTTACCTGATTATACCGTAGATGCTGAAAGCTATGGCGCACCGGGCTCTCCTCTCTATAACGAATTAGTGGCCGACAAGGCAGCGGGTTTATACAGAGGTTATATTGGCTATCAACCTTCCTTTGAAGGTGATCTTTCCGATTACAATGGAACCCTTGGATTCCGTTCACAAGATGTTGGCGGATGGAAACAAGATATGAGTCTTACCGTGGGAGGCAACAGGATGTTATTTACAGTTAATAATACCGTCAACCGTTCATTGAGAGCTAATAGCCCGGTATCTTTTAAACCTGGCGGGTTTGCTTTTAACCATGTTGTAGGCAATATGGATTTCTCTAAAAATGTGACGGATAATTTTTTCGTTACAATAGGTTCTGAATTCCGGACAGAAACTTATGAGTTAATTGCCGGCGATACGGCATCATATTCCGGACAAGGTGCAAATTCATTTCCTGGATTTCAGCAACGAAATGCGGTTAAAACGAGTCGTTTTAACCTGGGCGCTTACATCGATTTAACCTGGGATATAACCGATGACTTCCTGATCGGAGGAACATACCGTGTCGAAAAATACTCTGATTTCGGATCTGCCAATGTGTATAAAGTTACTTCGCGTTATAAAATCGGTGATCTGGCAACCATAAGAGGTTCATACTCCACTGGTTTTAGAGCACCCACTTTACATCAGCAGTTCTTATCCCTTAGCCAGGCATCCTTCTCTGGAGGAGACATTATCATTACGGGGTTAGCCAATAACTCAAGTCGGGAAGCTCGTTTACTGGGTGTTCCAAAACTAAAGGCTGAAAAATCAACCAACATTTCATTTGGATTCGGCCTTAATCCCATAAGTAACTTGCTTATTACAGCAGATTACTATTCTATCAATATTGATGACAGAATTGTTTACAGTAACGAAGTAAGCAATGCCGCTGTTCAAAATATTTCCTTCTTTATTAATGCCGCAGAAACGAAGACGACCGGTATTGACCTTGTAGCCAGTTATAGAAATATTGATTTGGGATCTTCGAAACTCGGCATCAATTTAGCCGGCAATTACACGATAAAGAATGAACTGGTGGGAGGTTTTGAAGGGGTAAATAATGCTGTTCCACTTAACATTGATCCTGATCAGAATATTTTCAATCAAACACAAGAATCTCTGCTTACCTCCAGCCGTCCGGAGTACAAATTCATTCTTGGTGGAGATCTTAATACGGGCAAGTTCTCCTTTAATCTGAACAACACACTCTTTGGTCCGGCCACATTTAACAATGCTGATCTGGATTCTGACCTGAAGGTCGTATTCCTGCCAAAAGTTCTAACCGATCTGGGTATTGGCTTTACGTTAGACGAACATGCGTCACTGGCGTTAACTGTTCAAAATATTCTTAACATTATTCCTGAATATGAATTACAAGCTATGAATGCAAATGGTAATGCATTACTGGCAGATGAGAATGAGGTGAAAGACCAGATAAGTTATGTCACTTTCAATGGGCGTTACCCGGTCTTAACCTATGATGGGTCTCACTTCAGCCAGATGGGCACCACATTTACATTTCAATTGTCATACAAGTTTTAGCGTTTTCCGTTGTACTCCATAGCGGTAGCATTAAAAAATTCCTGGTTGATATTTCAGCCAGGAATTTTTTTTATTAAGACTGATCATTGAAGCTGGCTCTTATAAGAAACTCGAAGACCGGGTTTAACCACCCCCGTACGCCTTGGCGGCGAAACGTCCCCTCCTTGAAAAAAGGAGGGGAGTGATATAAAAAAGAGGAAATGTTTTACTATCAAAAGTCATTAAAATGAAATCGACAAAAAAATCGGTTACCATCAGAGTAAGATGTTGGGTTGATATTGATGGCGTAAAGTTTTTTGGCCCGGGAAGGGCAGACTTACTTCAGCGAGTCCTGGACTATGGATCAATCACTAAGGCCGCACATTCCATGGGCATGTCGTACAAAAAAGCCTGGGCTATGATTGATGATATGAACTCGATGGCCAAAAGCGCCTATGTGATTACCAATAAAGGCGGGGCAAAGGGAGGTGGGGCGGAGGTTACCGAAGCAGGTAAACATGCTATTGCCACATTCAATAAAGTAAATGATAAAATACTGGCTATTATTAAATCCGAAACTGATCTTCTCAAGATTTAAGTGCGAGTCCCGCTCGACGTATCGATGCTACATTCCAAACCCGCTTCAGTCTGCCGATTTGGAAAAAAAACCAACTAATATTCAATGGCTCTTAGTCTGCGATTACTATATTTGCGATATGTCCGTTCTTACATATCCCTTCTTGTAATCTATTTTCTATGAATAGAATGTCCGTTTCCCTGTCTTTTTTGTATCCTATTTTAACTATTA
>JAYSOP010000202.1:0-2379 GCA_043722905.1 Chryseolinea sp. | reverse complement strand
GGTGATATAGGTGAGATAAAAGCGATACAAAAGGTATTCAATCAGCATGCTTATGAAATGAATATCAGTTCAACCAAATCCATGACTGGACATCTCCTGGGTGCAGCCGGCGCCATTGAAACCATCGCCTGCTTAATGGCAATCGATCAATCGATCATACCCCCTACCATCAATCATTTTAACGACGACCCGGACCTTGATCCGAAATTGAATATGACCTTCAATAAAGCGCAGAAACGTAATGTGACTGTAGCTTTAAGCAATACATTTGGATTTGGTGGCCATAACTTTTCCATCCTGGTGAAGAAAGTGTAACTCTGGCTTTAACAATTATTATAATTGTAAATTAGCAACCATTCATTTACTAATTTGACTTCGCTTGGTTTGGAAAATCCTTAAAATCCCGAAAGGCAAAACAACCAATGATCAAAAGCTGGTCAGGGCTATTCAAAATATATCGGGCCTTACCCCATCTAATTTAGCACTCTATAAACTGGCGACCGTTCACAGTTCCATCGCGCAGGAAAATACCCATGGCATCAAAGAGTCCAATGAGCGGTTGGAGTATCTCGGTGACGCGATCCTGGGGGCTGCCGTGGCGGATTATCTGTTTAAAAAGTTTCCCTTTAAGCCGGAAGGATTCTTGACAGAGATCCGGTCGCGTATCGTCAACCGCGAAGCTTTAAATCATCTTGCCAGAAAAATTGGCGTGGCCAATATTGTGCAGTTCGATAGTAAAAATTCGCATCTTCAACAGGTTATCCTTGGCAACACACTAGAGGCCATCGTAGGCGCCATATATTTAGACAAGGGTTATCTGCGCACCCGCAAGTTTGTGATCGACAAAATGATTGCCCCCAACTATGATCTCGATGAACTGGTCAATTCGGATTCTAATTTTAAAAGCAAAATTATAGAATGGGCACAACGCGAGGGCAAGGACGTTCGTTTCGAAATTGTAAACGTAAAGAAGGCCAAAAATCATAAAGAGTTTACCGCTCAGGTAATGGTGGATAATGAAGCCAGGGGCACCGGGTATGGCAATAGCAAGAAGAAAGCAGAGCAGGATGCTGCCTTTAAAACCTGTGAGATGCTGAATTTATTTTGAGGAAAAAATATTTCTTTCTACATGGTAAAAATTGCTGGAGCCACCGTAAATCAAACCCCACTCGACTGGGAGAACAATACCCTCCGTATTCTTCAGGCTATTGAAGAAGCGCAAAAGCAAAAAATCTGCATTCTTTGTTTTCCTGAACTATGTGTTACGGGTTATGGGTGTGAAGACCTTTTTCTCAGTGAATGGGTTGCCGAAAGAGCCTGGAAAGAGATACTGGGTATAAAAGAAAAATGTCAGGACATCACGGTTGCTCTTGGATTTCCGGTGTACATCAACGCGGTCAGTTACAATGGGGTATGCGTAATCAGCAACACAAAAATTCTCGGCATAACCCTAAAACAAAATCTGGCAAAAGACGGCGTACATTATGAGCCCCGTTGGTTTGAAGAATGGGAGCCTGGAAAGGTCATTGATTTTTCAAAAGATAATGAATATTTTCAGGCTGGTGACATCATTTATACAGTGGATGGGGTCAGATTCGGTTTTGAAATATGTGAAGATGCCTGGAGAAAAAAGAACCGGCCGGGCTACCGGTTGTGCGAAAGGGGTGTTGACCTGATCCTCAACCCCAGCGCCAGCCATTACGCTATGGGCAAAAGTGAGTTGCGCGAAAAGGAAGTGGTGATTGAGGGATCAGGAAAATTTAACTGCGTTTATCTTTTTGTCAACCTGCTTGGTAATGAAGCCGGGAGAATGATCTATGATGGCGACATCATTGTAGGGCAGAAAGGCAAGCTCATTGGGATAAACCGGAGGCTTGCTTTTGGAGACTTTAACATCATGGCTTGTGACGTTGATTTTAAAGATGCCGAAAAAACATCTGTTGTCAAGTCGCTCGACAACAAAGAAATCAATGAGGAACTCATCCGCGCGGTTTCCCTCGGACTATTTGATTATCTCAGAAAAAGTAAGGCAAAGGGATTTGTTGTCTCCCTAAGTGGTGGGGCTGATTCAAGTATATGTGCCATTTTTGTAGCCGAGATGGTAAAACGCGCCGGGGCCGAACTTGGCTGGAAAAAATTCTGCGAGCTACTTGGATTAACTGAATCCGAGATCAAAGAAGACTGGAAAAATGCTGTTGGCAAGTTGCTGAGCTGTGCCTATCAGAGCACAAAAAATTCTTCGGTTGAAACCTTGTCCGCTGCAAGGTTGCTGTCGAAAAGTATTGGTGCGGAATTTCACGAATGGGAAATTGACGGTGAAGTCCGGAGCTATTCGGAAAAAATTGAAACCGCCATCGGTCGGAAACTAACCTGGCAAAC
>JAYSOP010000201.1:0-4241 GCA_043722905.1 Chryseolinea sp. | reverse complement strand
CGGATCAGTGGTAAACACCGGAGCATTCATTAATGAAAGTTTAGCCGAAGCGATCTGAAATTGCATTACCCTCTCTTCCAGAAGTGCCAATGTGTTTTCCTGAAATTCAATCAGCAAAGCAGCGGAAGTTTCAGGTAATGTTTTTACAACGGATGGCATACCAGGTAGGTTCTCAACGGCACGCAGTGAAGCCCTGTCCATTAACTCAACCATTATAGCCCCCGCCTGGGTAAGCGGAACAATAGCCTGGCATGCAGCATACATATCCGGAAAGTAAAGGAGCCCTGTAGATTTAAACGGAAAATCCTCCACCGTTTTAAGGACCGCTTCCGAAATAAAAGCCAAAGTACCTTCCGCTCCAATTAATAGATGCGCAAGTATATCCAGCGGATGCTTATAATCCACAAAAGCATTTAAGGAATACCCAACCGTGTTTTTTGTTTGATATTTTTTACGGATCCTTCGATATAATGACTCGTTGGAAACTATTTGCCGCTGAATATCCTGAAGTGTGTGATAAAGTTCTTTGCACTGTGTTTCAAACCGGATAAAATCGTCGGGTTTTTCTGTAGAGAATGTTTTGCCATCAGGTAAGATGAACCGAATATACTTTGTTGTATGGTAGGAATTCAACTTTACTCCGCAGCACATGCCACTGGCATTGTTCGACAAAATACCGCCCATCATGGCAGCACTGATACTGGAAGGGTCAGGACCGATTTTCCGTCTGTGCTTCTTCAAAAAAGCATTTACCATTGCACCGGTAATTCCCGGCTGAACTCTTACGAATGCGCCATCTCCTTCAATTTTAATCTTTTTCCAGTACTGGCTCAAATCCACCAGTATGCCATCTGTAATGGATTGACCGGAAAGGCTTGTTCCTCCTGCCCTGAAAACCAAAGGGACTTTATACTCATGAGAAAACTGGAAGAGCGAAACTATTTCTCCCTCATCTAACGGTTGAACTATTGCTTTTGGCAGCAAATAGTAAAATCCGGCATCAGACGCAAAGGAGACAAGATCAATGTACCGGGTGCGTATCCGGTTTTCGGGCAGTATTCGTAGTAATTTCTCTTTCAAGGTTCCAAAGATCAGCCTTCAGGCTGAAAGTTGCGCAGATTTTATTTTCTCAGACGTTTTAATGACTGATGCGTTAATTTTTTTAGGCAGTATTACACTAAATGTGGTTCCTTCTTCCGCCTTTGTAGTGGTGATATAAATATCGCCATGGTGATTTTGAACAATTTTTTTACACATCGCCAGTCCAATTCCTGTTCCTGCAAATTCTGATTGTCGATGAAGCCGTTGAAAAATTTCGAAAATCTGGTTTACATGTTTCTGATCAATACCAATGCCGTTATCCCTGATCTCAATTTTGTAATAGGTTGTTTTTGACCCCAGCAATAGATTTTTTTCTTTTTCTCCTTTCGATAAAAGCGATGCCGTTATAGTTATCACCGGCTGTACATCTTTTCTGGTATACTTTAAAGCATTTGACAGAAGGTTGCTAAACAACTGTTCCATTTGAAGTGGGATAGCTTCAATTTCTGGTAAAATGGAACAATGAATAACGGCTTCCTTTTGCTCAATCATTAAGTCGAAATCATTTTCAATATTTTCTATAACTTTATTCAAATCCACCCGCTCAAAAATAATTTGCTCTTTCGATAGTTGCGAATAACTTAACAAATCTCTTATTAACGCAAGCATCCGGGAAGCAGACTCCTGTATTTTATCAAAATAATTTTTAGATTTTAGATCCAGGTGACCTAAACTTTGCTCGAGCATTTGTGAAAAATTGACTATTTTCCGAATTGGCTCCTGCAAATCATGAGAAGCAAGGTAGGCGAATTGCGCTAATTCGGAATTTGACCTTTGTAGCTCATGAGAAGCTATAGATAAAGATTCATCTTTGACGACAAGTGCTCTTCGCTCAGATTCCAGATCGGACAGTAGTGCCGCCATCGAAAGCTGAGTTTTAACGCGGGCAAGTAACTCTTTGCTGGAGAATGGTTTTATCAGGTAATCATCGGCTCCCGCTTCAAACCCTTCAACAGTGGCTTCATTCCCGGCTCTGGCCGACAGGAAAATAACTGGAAGCCGGGAGGTTTTTTCGTGGCGCCTTAGTTCTTTTAATAGCTCAAATCCGTTCATTTCAGGCATCATAATATCGCTGATGATTAGATCAGGACCGTTCATCTGAATCACACGTAGTGCCTCTCGCCCATCCGCAGCGGCAACCACACTATAGTCCTGGTCAAGAATGCGGGTAAGGTAATCACGCATATCGGCATTGTCATCAACTACCAAAATAGTGCGTTTACTTTCCTTGTGGATATTATCATTGACAATTTCAGGCACCCAACGTGATGCCTCTTCAATAAACGCGTGGGTTTTAGCTTGTGTAGACGTGGAAGTTCCTTCAGCTTTTAAATGGTCGAAGGGTAAGTGTGCATTCCCTTTTGGAATGGTGACCCGAAAGAGGGTGCCTTTACCTTCGGTACTGTTCACAATTATTTTTCCTGAGTGAACCTTTACCATGTCTTGAACGAGGGCCAGGCCTATGCCTGACCCCTCAAAGGTTCTTGATTTAGCACCTTCAACGCGATGAAACCTATGAAAAATTTTTGGCAGCTCATCTTTGGGAATTCCTATTCCAGAATCCTGAACGGTTAATTCAACTTCATCAGGAAGTTCTTTTAGCAGGACCTGAACGGTTCCATGAAGCGTAAATTTGAAGGCGTTTGAGAGAAGATTTAAAACAATCATTTCCCACATTTCATGATCTACAAAAATAGGTTCAGTAAGTGAGTCTACTTTTACTTCTAATATAAGACCGCCTTTTTCCATCACCGAACGAAATTGGCTGGCCAATCCTTCTGTGTATTTTGCTAAGTCCACCGGCTCAAAAGATGCGTCAACGCGACCTGCTTCCATTCGCGAGAAATCAAGAAGTGAATTCACCAATTTTAAGAGCCGGAGTGCATTCCGGTAAATTGATTCAAATGCTTCCCGCCCAAGGCTAATCTCATTGCCCTTTGACAGTTGCAATGCGTCTTCAAGAGGGCCAATAAGTAAAGTGAGGGGTGTACGAAATTCGTGACTCACGTTACTGAAAAAAGTATTCTTTAATAGATGAAGCTCGGCGAGCGCTTTTGCGCGGTCCCGCACTTCTTCCTGAACTTTAGCACTTCCTACTGCAGCTGAAATTTGCCCGGCCAGGAGGTCAAGAAAACTCCGATAAGATTCATCAAAAGGCAGATGAGGACTTAAACCCACTGCTAAAAAACCTAAAACGGTGGAGTTTGAAGATATTTTGATAGGTAAAAGAAAAGCAGACGTTATATCATCCCTTCCGACAACCTTGCTATGACTCTGATGGACGTTGGAAGGAAGTTTGTCAATGAACTCAGAAACTCCACTTTCAAAAACTTGCTTTAAAACAGGGTGAATATCATTTCCAAATAAGTTTACAGATTGAGGTGGTGCCTCGATACCAAAGTACCCGAAAACTTCTGCAGTCGATTTATCTGCCGATACCACCCTTAAAACTGCTGAGGGAATATCAAGGGTTTGTTGCTTTAAGATCTCAAGACTTTCCGTGTATACCTCTTCTACTGTAGATCTTACGCCAGCCCGGTTTCCAATTTCCCTTAATGTTTTAAGTCTTCTCTCGCCAATCACTTTTTGTGTGGTTTCAATGGCCGTACATAAAATTCCGCCGAACCCGCCTCTCTCATCGAGGATACGTGCAAAAGAGAAAGTAAAATAAGATTCTTCCGGATATCCATTGCGATGCAGATAATAGATCTGGTCTTCAGCCCAGCTTCCATTTCCTGTCGAAATTACCCCCTTTAACATACCGTAAAGTGAATCCCATGCTTCAGGCCAGACCTCCTGGAGGGGCTTGCCTAAAGCCCATAACTGTTTATCACCTAACACAGCGCCATAACCAGCGTTGTAAAAAGTAATGAATTGTGAACCCCATAGCATCAATGCAGGGAATTGCGAACCAATGGCAGTCGTAAGTGTAGTAATAAAACTTGGAGACCAATTCTCGATTGGACCCATTGAATGCTGAGACCAGTCTTTTTCATAGATCCGTTTCGCATTCTCATCAGCACTTGTTAAAAGTACTTCGGGCCAGCTATTTTTGTTCTCGTATATTTTTGCCATCAATTAAAAAGCTAGTTTAGTTAGAGGGGTTTACTGATAAACATCTACCCTTTAGATGACCTATT
>JAYSOP010000200.1:0-4539 GCA_043722905.1 Chryseolinea sp. | reverse complement strand
GATCTCGATTATTACATTTTTGGTCATCGTCATCTCCCACTGAACCTTCAAGTTTCAGTCAATAGTACGTATATCAATGTCGGAGAATGGGTTCATTTTAAAACTTACGGTGTATATGACGGCATGAATGTTGAACTAAAGGAATTTAAGCCATTGATATGATGAAAATCTTTTTGTTTGGTTTTTTTTTAGCCGCCGTTGCCGCCATACCAACGCAGGCACAAAAAAAAATAAAAACGATCACCTTGAGTGATTCCATTTTGTTCACGGCCATAGATCGGCCCGGAGATTTTTACATCGTTACAAAAACAGGTCAGATACAAAGATTTGAAAAAAACGGGAAGCTGACCCTCCTGTATAAATCCAAGGGCTTGCCCACTATTTTTGACCCCCGGGATGGTTCACGCTTGTTTGCATATTACCGCCACGACCAGCATTATGAATATTTAAACCCTTCGTTTGCACCGACAGCTTCCTATCAGATAGATTCAGCCTTTGCTATCCAGCCATGGCTGATCTGTACATCGGGTGAACATAAACTTTGGGTATTAGACAACGCCGATCATACCTTGAAGAAAATAAATGTTCAGGCATCAGAGGTAGAGGTTGAAGTTGTCGTGGATACCCTCTTGATTCAAAATGCAAGCGCTTTTAAGACCATGCGGGAATATCAAAGTTTTGTCTTTCTGTTAGACCCTTTAAATGGAATATTCATATTTAATAATCTGGGGAAGCACATCAGAACCCTGGCGATTTCCGGCATCGAGCATTTTAACTTTTTAGGGGAGGAGTTGTATTATCTGGAGGGCGACCAGTTGAAATTTTTTAATCTCTTTTCTGCTGAAAACCGTGTGATTAAAATCCCTAAGGAAGGATACGTCACTGGCTTGCTGACGGATGAACGGATGATCCTGTTTAAGGATCAAACCATAGATATCTTCGAGTTTCGACCATAACTGGTAAGAATCTGTTCATTTTTGAACATATTTGTAAATACAGGAACCTGCCTGGATCGAAATCAAGGCTTTCTGCATTGTATTCGCGATTGGCACAGTATTTCCTTATCAGCTCAATTCTAAACCTAAATCAGAAGAAAACGTGACCCAGGAAGGCGGTAAAATTCTAATGATCGACGACGATGAAGATGTACTTCTTGCCGCGAAAATGCTACTCAAAAAGCAAAGCCATCATGTTATTATTGAAAAAAACCCAAACAAGATTCCTTTCCTGCTGAACAATGATGTCTATGATGTCATCCTGCTGGATATGAATTTCAGTAAGGATATCACCAGTGGAAAGGAAGGTTTTTACTGGCTTGAGCAAATTCTTGAAAGGGATCCGAACGCAGTAGTTATCCTTATCACAGCTTTCGGGGATGTAGAGATGGCCGTTAAGGCCCTGAAGAAAGGGGCTACTGATTTTATTCTGAAGCCCTGGCAAAACGAAAAACTTGTTGCCACTATTTCTACCGCGATTCGATTAAAGCAAAGTTATAACCAGGTCGACAAGCTGAAGAAAGCAAAAGAGATGCTTGAAGAGCAGATTAGTAAACCTTTCGGTGAAATTATCGGGCAAAGTACTGCTATTAAAGATGTCTTTTCTCTGATCGATAAAGTGGCTAAAACGGAGGCTAATATTTTAATACTGGGGGAGAATGGTACAGGAAAGGAATTGATTGCAAGGGCCATCCATCAACGGTCGTTGCGAAAAGACAATAGCTTTGTTGCCGTCGATATGGGTGCTATCACGGAATCACTTTTTGAAAGTGAACTTTTTGGACATAAAAAAGGAGCCTTTACTGATGCGCGTGAAGACAGGCCTGGAAGATTTGAACTCGCCACCGGTGGCACGCTTTTCCTGGACGAGATAGGAAATTTAAGCCTGAGCTTGCAAAGTAAACTGCTCAGCGCATTACAGTCGCGTCAGGTAACGCGTGTCGGCTCGAACCAACACATTCCGGTGGACATCAGACTGATCTGTGCCACCAATATGCCACTGCACAAAATGGTACAGGAAGGAACCTTCAGACAGGATTTGCTTTATCGGATCAACACGGTAGAAATTCACGTGCCTCCATTAAGTGACCGCGTGGAAGATATACCCATGCTGGCTAACCACTATTTGAATTACTACGCAAAAAAATATCACAAGCTCGTCAATACCATAGCACCTGAAGCGCTGGATAAGTTGAAACGTTATGCCTGGCCCGGAAATATCCGCGAATTGCAGCACTCAATTGAACGTGGAGTCATCATGACGGATTCTCCATCTTTACAGGAAACCGATTTTTTATTAAGCCGTTCCTTAACCAGGGGACCCGCCAACAATACACTCAACCTTGATGAAGTGGAAAAGGCGGCAATCGCCAAGGCACTGCAAATGCACAACGGAAATATTTCCAAAGCCGCAGATGAATTGGGTCTGACCAGGGCTTCGTTATATCGCAGGATGGAAAAATATGGGCTTTAATTGGCGATCACCTGTTGTTCCTCGTATTGCCATTCTGGCGGCTACCATTTTTCTATTTTGTTTTTTTACCTTTTCGGAAGGCGGGTGGGTTTACGCTGTATTCTTTTTCGGAATCAGTGTTTATCAGATAAAGTTGGTGATTGAATACCTCGACCGGTCGAATGAAAACATTGCATCCTTTCTGGATTCAATCAGTTTCGATGACCTCTCCTATTCATTTAAAACCCAAAGCGATGACCCTGTCGTACAACGTCTCCACAAAGAGTTGAACGAAGCTATGCTCAAGCTGCGGAACGCGCGTCGCGAAAAGGATTCAGAATTCCTCTTTTTCAAAAACATCGTCATGCATGTTGGCATTGGCCTGATCATTTTTAAAGAAGACGGGAAAATAGAAATTTTTAATAGTGCAGCACGCCGGCTTTTAAAGGTAACGCGGGCCGATAATATCAATGACCTGAAAGAGGTAAGCGAGCCCATGGTAAGCGTCTTTCAAAAACTTAAAACGGGTGGCAGGGAACTCTTCAGACTAAAAATCGGGGATGAGATCATACAACTATCAGTGTATGCCATTGAACTTACTTTACGGGGAGAAAACGTAAAGCTTATCTCTCTTCAAAACATTCAGAGTGAACTCGAAGAAAAAGAAATGGAAGCCTGGCAGAATCTGGTTAGGGTGCTCACCCACGAGATCATGAATTCTGTTACACCGATCTCCTCGTTGGCCGGAATTGTTGAAGAAGAACTGAAGCAACATATGGAGGCTGAACAGACGGCACCCTTGAGCCCTGAACAACTGCACGACATCCACCTTTCCCTTCAAACAATCAGCAAGCGAAGCGAAGGGTTAATTCATTTTGTGAAAGAATTCCGAAGCCTTACGAGTATTCCTAAACCCAAGTATAATACTATTCCTGTAAAAACATTGTTGGAGGAACTTTGCATGCTGCACCGGAAAGAGTTGATGGAGAAACATATCCACCTGAACATTTCAGTATACCCCGACGATCTCACCATCTCCGCTGACAAGAATATGATTGAGCAGGTGGTCATTAATCTTCTAAAAAATGCCATTCAGGCTTTTGAAGATCAGGAAAGTAAACAAATAGAACTGAAGGCTTCGCTCAATGAAAAGTCAAGACCGTTAATCGCGATTAAGGATAACGGTACGGGTATTGATCCTGAAGCCGTGGAGAAAATATTTATCCCTTTTTTTACAACAAAAAAAACAGGGTCAGGAATTGGGTTAAGTCTTTCCAGACAGATAATGCGACAACATGAGGGCACACTAACGGTTAAATCAACCGTGGGTAAAGGCACCGAATTTATGATGAGATTTTAATCCCGGCATGATCTGCCGATGCGGTGCCACAACCCTCGCTGGTCTAATCCCGCCAGGCGCGTGTTTCACAATAATCCGCAAGGGAATGGTCGTACAAATCCACTACCCGGTAATTTAAGGTCAATTCGTTTCTATATAAAGTTCCCGAACCTTCAATCTCAAATCCGTCCACGATCTGTGAAGGAATTCTGATATCATCATAATTTACGGTTGCGTAAACACGAATGTCAGCAGCGTAAAAATTATGCAGATAAATTTCACGGTCATATGCTGACTTTGAAATGCGCAATTGGTAGTACGTGATATCGCTATACGTTTCACTGTACTCTTCAACCTCGTAATATCCGACAAACCGGTCACGACTATCGTAACGGGGTTCAACCTCGTACATACTACAACCCGATGCGAGCATTATCAAAGCGATGAAAATAAAGATGGTTCTCATAACAGTAATGTTTGTAAGCAGCTAAATGCAAGTTTAAGGCCAATTTGAAAAACCATATCCTGCGGCCTGAAATGGGCTATAAAACACTGAACGGTGCGCAGGGATAAACCTTAAGGCCGTACTTCATCTGCCTTGTGATTTAGTGGTTAAATTTTTGGTTCTTCACCAAAAAAATAAACCTCGCGAAGGCGAGGTTTAGATCAAAAAATCATGCAGCTACGTTCCCCTGCCCGTCCGGCAGGCGTGACCGCATTTTTTTTAAAAACATTCCGGCACCGGAAAAAAA
>JAYSOP010000199.1:0-5225 GCA_043722905.1 Chryseolinea sp. | reverse complement strand
TATCTGACGTTACCCAGGGCAAAATTGATATTCTTATTGGCACACACCGCATCGTAAGTAAGGACGTGGATTTCAAAAATTTGGGTTTACTGGTGGTTGATGAAGAACAAAAATTTGGTGTGAAAGTAAAAGACAGGTTGAAAGAATTGAAATTCAGCGTTGATGTACTAACCCTAACAGCGACACCCATTCCGAGAACGCTTCATTTCTCCCTGATGGGCGCGCGGGATCTCAGCATCATTGCCACTCCGCCACCTAACCGTCAGCCAGTAACTACCGAGTTGCATACCTTCAACGAAGTCATTATCCGCGATGCGATCAGTTTAGAGTTAAAGCGGGGAGGCCAGGTGTTTTTTGTACACAACCGCGTGAGTGATATTGAATCTATGGCAAACACCATTTACAAACTTGTTCCGGATGCCCGCATCGGCATAGCCCATGGACAAATGGAGGGCGACAAACTTGAAAAGGTGATGCTTAAATTTATTGACGGAGAATATGAAGTGCTGGTTTCAACCAATATCATTGAGTCCGGTCTGGATATCCCCAATGCCAACACCATTATGATTAACCAGGCTCATATGTTTGGGTTGTCGGATCTCCACCAGATGCGGGGTCGTGTTGGCAGATCCAATAAAAAAGCATTTTGCTATTTACTTACCCCTCCGGCTTCGCTACTAACTTCCGATTCAAGAAAACGATTGGCTGCGCTGGAAGAATTTTCTGAATTAGGCGATGGTTTTAAAGTAGCCATGCGCGACCTTGATATCCGCGGTGCCGGCAACCTGTTAGGCGCAGAGCAAAGCGGTTTTATCAATGATCTTGGATTTGATACCTATCATAAGATACTGGACGATGCCATTCAGGAATTAAAGGAAACAGACTTTAAAGAATTATTCGCTGCTGAGCTGGCTGAAAAAGCAAAACTCATCGTACAGGATTGTGTCATTGAAACGGATCTTGAGATTCTAATTCCCGATACCTATATTAATAATACCAGCGAACGCCTTCAACTATACGCGCGTCTTGACAATATAAAAAATGAAGATCAACTTCAGAAATTCACGACTGAAGTCAAAGACAGATTTGGCCCGATTCCCTCAACGGTAGAGGAGCTTGTTAATTCCGTAAGATTAAGGTGGTATGGCGAGCGGTTGGGATTTGAAAAAATAAGTTTGAAGGGTGATAAACTTCGCGCCAATTTTATCAGCAACAATGAAAAATACTTTAATTCCGATACCTTTGGCCAGATCCTGAGTTTTGTCAAAACCCACTCGCGTCAATGCAAAATGCGGGATTCAGCAGGGAAAGCGATGCTTGTCATTGAAAATATAACATCAGTAGATGGCGCTATTGAACTCCTGCAACAGATGAACCATCAGACGGCCAAGTCTGCCAACGAAATTTTATCTAAGTAGGGTTCAAGTCCCATGATTTTATCAAAGGCATTGATCATTAATACTTTTTGATGCTTGGGAGAATAAAAAACCTCCACAAAAAAGGGATTTGCGTGGTATAAGAATACTTTGCAGTCGCCCAAGGTTCTCTGGGTTAAAAAATTACCCCGGAAAGTAATGTGATCACACTTCTTCTCAAAGGGCATAATTCTGAAATCCTGCAGGGTGGTGGTCATAGGTGGTAAAGTTATGACCTGCTGTAGGCGAAAAATTATACCATTTTAACAATACCTTACAGGCACTATTTATTTGGCCATTTTTATAAAAATCCGGCTTAATTATTTCCCAAATTTGGAAGAGATATTCTCAATACAATACGGGTTATGCTTTTTCGTTTCATAGTACTTATCATCGATTAAACATTGATTGATAACATGGTGACTACTTGGAAAACATGGGATTATCTATTTATATTAGCAGTTAGTTTAAAGCAAAAATGAAAATGAATTATTCATTCAGAGTTCTTTTGTGGGTTGTTGGCGGATCGGTGGCCTTGTCAGCCTGCTCATTATTCGGTGGCAAAGGAGGAAAACCTACCGCTTCAAACCCTGGACAAGTGAGCAGTGCTACTGGCCTCGCATTTAATGATGAAGATGCCGGTGGTTTTATGGTCAATGCCTACGAAGGGCAACCGGATGCCCCGAACATGGTGTTCATTGAGGGGGGAAGGGCCGTCATGGGTTCTTTTGAAGAGGACGTCATGTCTTTTCGCGATAACCTCGAAAGAACTGTATCCGTGGCTTCCTTTTATATGGATGAGACTGAAATTGCCAATATCCACTGGTTGGAATACATTCACTATTTAGCCAAGGACTCCTCCCAGGAAGCCTATCAGGCGGCATTGCCCGATACGATGGTCTGGGTCGGGAAGCTTGCTTTTAACGATCCTTATGTGGAACATTATTTCAGATATCCCGGCTTCCGTTATTTCCCTGTTGTTGGGATTACCTGGAGTCAGGCCAATCGGTATGCAGTGTGGAGAACCCGTGCTGTAAACCTAAAACTCGCCCAGGACGCTGGCGAAGAGTATGCTGAAAGCGACGGCCGGATCCCATTAGAATCTGGTATCGTTGTGCCTTCGTATCGCCTGCCAACCGAAGCTGAGTGGGAGTATGCTGCTCAAGCCCTTATCGGTACCCAGTGGCTGGAAGAAATGCAAACACACCAACGGATTTATCCATGGGATGGACATGCGGTTCGTAACCCTTACGGCAAACAAATGGGATTCATGCTGGCAAACTTCAAGCGCGGGCGAGGTGATTATGCTGGTATCGCGGGCCGCCTGAATGATGGTGCATTGATCACCTCTTATATTTATGAATTCCCTCCGAATGATTATGGTTTATATAACATGGCCGGCAACGTGAGCGAGTGGGTTCAGGATGTTTACCGTCCGATGTCATATCAGGACTTTGATGATTTAAATCCCATGCGTCGTGATGGCTTCCTTGATGATGCGAGAAATTATAACAGTGATTACGAAAAAAATCCTGAAGCTTTTACTTCATTAATAACTGACCGGGCAAGAGTTTACAAGGGCGGATCATGGAAAGATGTAGCTTATTGGATGTCTCCAGGAACAAGAAGATTTCTGGATCAGGATTCAGCCACAGCTACCATTGGCTTCCGTTGCGCCATGATCAGAGCGGGATCGAACTATTAAATCAATAAACTGATATCATTTCAAAGCCCCGACAACATCGGGGCTTTTTTTATAACGTTCCGGCGGATAAGTTCCCGGCTGATACTTATTGCGTTGCAGCGATGCAGGCAATACTTAATTCTTTGCAGCCCGCCCGGAGTAATGCCTGACCACAAGCCTCCAGGGTCGCACCAGTGGTAACAACATCATCCACCAATAGAATTCTTTTTTCCGCAATCGGCTCTGGTTTAACCACGTGAAAAATACTGCTCACATTTTCCCACCGGCTTAATTTGGACTTTTGAGTTTGTGTTTCCGATTTCGCCACCCGCGTCAGGCAGGAATCGTCACACGGCACTTCCAGCATTTGTGATAATCCTTTTCCGAATTCCTCACTTTGATTATAACCCCTGATTCTTCTTCGTGAACTATGGAGCGGCACAGGCACAATCAGATCAAAAGAATTTTTGAAATTGGCTTCCAATAGATCCTGACCATAAACCCTACCCAGTAATTCCCCGATTTCAGGCTGATGCTTGTACTTGAGTGCGTGAAGTAACTGCTGCACCCGGCTTTCTTTCACAAACTTAAACAGGGTCATTACATACTTAACTTGCAATCTGCCCCTGAATTTCTGGTAAAATAAGTTATCCGCTTCGAGATGATAATAGGATTTTGGCATCTCGAGAATGCAATTAGTACAAACCAGATCCTCGCCTTTAACCAACGAATTGTAGCAACCCCGGCAATAACGGGGAAAGAAAAGGGACACAAAGTCCTCAAAAATCTCAGGGGCCGTTGAATTATTCAAATGAATAATATCTTTGCTTGAAAACTAAATCGAAGATAATCAGGTTAACCGAGAAAGTAAATATGAGTGTGGTACATGACTTTAATGACTATCGGACCCGGATGAATGAAAAGATCATGGCATCGGAAAGTCTTATCATCAAAAGAATTTTTAATCTTGATACCAACGCTTATTCAGCTGGCCATCTGGATGTGAAATCAAAGGAGTTGATCGGGTTAACCTGTTCACTGGTGTTAAGATGTGACGACTGCGTTCGCTATCACCTTGGCAAATGCAGGGAGGTCGGGTTTTCAACGGAGGAAATTAACGAAGCAATGGGCGTTGCCACGCTGGTTGGCGGCACTATTGTCATCCCCCATTTACGGCGGGCCTATGAGTACTGGGAGGAGCTTCAACATGTTTAAGCGCGATCTTGACCAGGATAGAAAGTGGAATTCCTTACTGGTGGAATTGGAATCAATCATCGGGAAAAAACCGAAAGATCTGAACAGCGTGCTTTTTCTCATCGGCGTTCAGGAGTTGGGGCGTGGCACCAAAATTTTCTCCAAAGAAGAAAAGCAGGATCTCATGCATATCGGAATCTGCAAAGTGCTTAGCCTATCTGGCTATTATGTGCTGGATGGTCAGGATAAAGAGGGCTGGCCACACTGGAAACTAATTAAGAAACTCCCCCATTTTGACCTGTTGGAGCAGGAGAAATTATTGAAAATGCATGTGATGGAGTATTTCGAGAAAGAGTACAACTGGTCTTCCCCTTCTGCCAATGTTAGAAAAGAGGAATGACGATCCTTTCACTGAAATTTTTTGTTTCAAAAATGAAATGAACTTATCTTAGGTCTTTCTCAACTTTGCCAGGATTACTTGCGTTTTCTAATTAAACAGTTTGGACGATGAGCACCGGAGTAGAACGCATTCATGAAAAGATAAAATCTTTTCAGCGGAAATATTACCTTAACCTCTTTATCAGAGGGGGGATTCTCACATTAGCTATCCTGATTGGTTATTTTGCTACAGCCTCGGTCCTTGAGCATAATCTCTGGCTTAGCCAATGGGCGAGGCTAACAATCTTTATCAGTTTCTTTGCTGTTGCTGGCTTTTGTATTCTTAGATTTTTGAATCAGCCCCTTCAATGGTGGCTCGCTAAACGCGGTCTGAATGAGGAACAAACTGCACGGCTGATTGGCAGCTCCATTCCGAACGTAAAAGACCGCTTAGTCAATCTTATTCAACTGTCAACATCTCAAAATCCGTCGGATTTAACTTTCGCCAGTGTTCAGCAAAAATCTCAGGAATTCGAACCGCTATCTTTCAATAC
>JAYSOP010000198.1:0-2649 GCA_043722905.1 Chryseolinea sp. | reverse complement strand
AGGCCATGAAAATTTCTCTTTGTACACTCACTTAATATCAGGGCGGCCTCCATGGCGGTAGCAATGTTTGGGCCACTGCCTGTAATATAGATTCCGTGGATATTTTCAGATTGAACCATATTAAAAACCTCATTTGCCATAGCCTCTCCTTTTGCCTGATATTCCGGAAAATTTTCAGACAATACCTGGAATGCAGAGGAAGCATCCATACCAAACCCCTTATAAAGTGCTAACAGCGTATTGGTATACGTTTTTGAAGATGAATTTTTTTCTTCGCCTGCCATGATGGGGATAACTACTTTTGCTTTCAGATTTGTGGCTAACGCGCTGGTAACATCGTTTGTTACTGCAGTATATTCCTCAAAAAGATTTGTACACCACAATGATTCAGTGCTTCGGCCTGATTGAGAAAGTATCACCGCCTTCGGTAGTCTTTTATTCTTTTTTAGATAGGTAAAATATTCCGAAGCGAGTTCAGGATAGATGTCAACACCCATGTATTTAAAAGCCAGGGCCGCGAAATAGGAAGATCCCATACCGACATAGGGTACGCGCAATGGAAGGGAGAATGTTGACTTCTCCAGGAGCAGCTCTCTCCCCCGATCTGGTATTTCCAAAATTTCTGACAACATTTGATTCATGTCAGATACGGTGCTTTTGTTGTATCTGCGTGGCTTCCGTAATCTGTTCATCGTATGTAGGAAGATCATATTCTCTCAGGATCTCGTTAATTTTGATATCGGGATCGAGGCTTTCTAACGTTGCCCAGTTCTCCAAATGAAATACGTGGAACCGCACCTTTCTCCCGTATTTTTTTTGGATATCCTTAAACTTCAGCGTTTGAGGCCATATATGTAACAAAACTTTTTCCAAATTAACCGGAGCACATACCCATCTTGCAAATTCGCCATCAGAAGCCAATACATCTCCGGAAATATCAATTATCCTGGCATCTTCGCCGGTTGCAGAAATGATATAGTAATGATTAAACCATGCATGATCACTTAATGCATTCGAGTATGGCCCTTGGGAAGGAAATAAAACCATTTCGGCACCGTCATGTTTTAATGATTGCCAATTTTCCGACCATGATGCATCGGCACAAATCTGCATACCGACAGTTCCAAAATCCGTTTTAAATACAGGCGGCCTGAGTGGCCCCGGGGTCACACCACCACCCTGATAATATTTACCCGGAATAATTTCTGTCGCAGTTGGTCGAACTTTATGAAATACACCATCAACCTGACCCATGCGATTAAGCAAAATTGAACTGTTAAAAAATTGGCCATCTTTTTTGGTAACGATCGGGCAGGTTATATAACAATTCTGTTGTTTGGCAATTCCTGCGAGGATACTTGTAATATGCCCAGGCTGATCTTCATCTTCTGCTATTTGATCCAGTGTTTTTGATTCAGTCACCCAGGACGTCTGAATGGTCTCAGGAAGAACAATCACATCAGGTTCTAACGGATAGACACTCTCCATTCTTTCGAGAACAGCCTTCATCCTTTTTTCAATCGTCTGTTCAGGCCAAAGCCCCTTCAGACTGATGGCCGCCGCCCAGACTTCTCTTGGCAAACGGTTTTGCTTTTTTTTACTGTTGTTCATGAGCGTTTCTTGTAGTAAGGAATATCAATATCAGAAAAGTATTCCCAGATTTGATTCAATTATTTTACTTTACCATGGCTGGCCGGTATTTTTCCTGGACCGATGTCTCCTTCTTTAATAAATCCGCATAGGTAGGAATATCAAATTCTTTTAAAACCTGAGCAACTTTTAATTCAGGATCGAGGCTTTCAATCGTAATAACATCCGTGCGGTTCCAAACCTTTATACGCAACCTGTTTCCATATTTACTAAAAACGTCCGGCAGCCTGTCTCTTGTTGGCCATGTTGTTACATTTACTTTTTCGAGATTGATTTTCGCCCAAGCATAGCGTACAAATTCGCTGCTGGAATCAAAATCATTGCCTGACATATCAATAATACGGGCATCACCCCCTGTACTGGATACGATATAAGAATCATTTTTCAGCGCATAATAATTCAGTATTCTTCCGCCGGGAAAAGCCGAAGAAAAGAAAACTACTTCCGCGCCCTGATTCCTCAGGCTATCCCACCCGTCAGCCCAGTTGGCATCGTAACAAATCTGCAAACCCACTTTCCCAAAGTCAGTTTGAATAACGGGTTGATTGAGAGCACCTGGCGTTACTCCCCCGCCCTTAAATGCCTGGTCAGGATAAATTTCAGTTTTAACAGGGTGAATTTTATGATACACACCGGCAATATTACCTTTCCGGTCTACAAGCAAGCTGCTGTTATAAAAACGGCCTTCCTTTTTTGTGATAATTGGGCACACTACATAACAGTTATTCTTTTTTGCAAATTCGGCAACCCTACTTGTAACAGGGCCGGGAACCTTCTCGTCCTCGGCAATTTCAGCCAGTTTTTTTTGCTCCTCCACCCACATCGTATCAAATAGTTCAGGCAAACAAAGAACATCCGGTTGAAGTCCCGCTACATCCTCCATCCTTTCGAACATTTTCTTTAGCCTGGATTCCGTGGTTTTATCCGGCCACAGCCCTACCAGATCAACACTGACGACACATATTTCGCGGGGAAGTTTTTCGCCTGGAACATAGTCGT
>JAYSOP010000197.1:0-6734 GCA_043722905.1 Chryseolinea sp. | reverse complement strand
TGTCCAGACAACGCATTGGAGTTTTTCGCATTGGCAAAGCGCAGATTGTAATTTGTAAGACTTCCTACGCAGGTTAAGATCACCGACGCTTTGATTTCATTTTCGCGGGCAAACTTCTGAAGCGACTGCTTCAGATCATGGCGTGGTTTCAGCCTGATGACATGCACTCTTAAGGACGAATGGAAAGCGCTTGTTTGTTGTGTTGTCATGAGGTTACAACAGATAATAGTTTTGGAATGGCATCGTTCAAGATTGCGGATACCAGGATGGCGACGGCGAGCGCGATGCTAAAACTTAACAAGGTACCAATGAGTACATATTCAGTTAATTTTCGGTCGTAAGATTCTTTCAGGTTTCCGAAACGGAAGACGGATTTTGCGGCCAGTAAAAATCCTACCGCCTCCCAGTGGTTATTGATTACAAAAATGAAAACCAGGAAGCGTTCGAGAATTCCGATAAATTTTCCCGCATCCGGGAGTGAGGCCCCTAAAGCAGGGATTGTGTCAGGCGTCCATTGTGAGATCAGGATCTTTATGATCAGAGACGCAGGGCTGGTCAGGAAAACGGCAGCAGTGATAAACAAGATAACATCGCTGTCGGCCTGGAAAAATACCGGCGAAAAATCAGGCCTTTTCCAATAATACCAAACCCCTCCCAGTACAATAATATGTAACAGCTGATCAATGAGAAACCAACGCTTTTTGTTGTGGGCTTTCTGAAATTTTACTTTGGAGAGATCAATCACATAATGGGTTACCACAATCACTATGGCAGGGGGCCAAAAAGTGATGTCCCATACGAGTAACATCGTTAACACGCCGTGAATCATTGCGTGTATATAAAGTTTCGGCGAGCGTTGTTGCTTTAATTCCTTTTCCTGTATCCAACTTTCTGGTTGCAGAATGAAATCGCTTACCAGATGTGCCAGTATTAATTTTAATAACAGGATCATTTCAGACAATTAAATGGTTGATTTTTTCTCTGAACAGGTTTTCCAGATCCATGATGGCTGTAAAGTTTGAACGCTTTTGCCTTTCGCTGACAGAGGATTGTGATATCTTTAATTTCCTTGCCAATACTTTTTGCCTGATTTCCGGTTTGTCTATTAATATCCGAATGAGTTCCGCAGAGCTGGGACTCCAGTTGTCCATGGCTATTAAAGCGAGTTGAAAGCAAACATTCATTTCCTTATCCAGTTCCGGCCAGGGGCTTTCTATCGCCAGGGTTTGTTTCTCTTTTTTCAGAGACTCCAATTTTTCTCCGGAATGAATGAAAGCTTCACCATTGGATTCGGTAATGTTGAAGGCTGTGAATTCCCTTTTCCCGATACCAATAGCCATTCTTACGTCCAGGTTTTTGATGCCTTTCAACGTGGCTTTAATTCTCAGCACGGTTAAGAACACCATCGCTGGATCTTTCACTTCTACCTGGAAACTATCGCCGCGGTAGATCTGCCAGGTTCGGGGACTGCTTCCTTCTTCCGCGAGCGTTCTTTTTAATTTCTTTAACCAAACGGCATTCTTGAGTTTTCTGGAGTTTATGATATCCCCCGTAATGACGCTGGTCATGCTCGATCTTTTTCCCATGACAAGTGCTGTTAATGCAAAACAAATATCGGCTAAAATACCAATAAAAGCAATTATCGGTATTTTAGCCGATCACCGGCCCAGACTATGAATCTTTTGAGGCTGCCCTAATATCCCCTCCAATCCCTGACCTTCTTTGTCGTTAAGAAAATGTATGTTTAAAACAACATCAGTATTTTCTTTAACCATTTGGCGTGCAATATCCGGCTTCCTTCTACTGTTTTAGTTCCTTCAGGATATTCTAATGAAAAAATATCTTTTACTTCCAGTATCTTCAATCCGATGCTTGCATGGGTATTGGAAATTAGCAGAATATTGGTTTGCTGATCCGCAAAGCCCCTGATATACGCGTCGGAGGTCTGCCCGTTTTTCATCGTTATTTTTACCGGATTTGCGGCACCAATCTCCTTCTTTAACACTTCCTTCATTTGCAATACAGACACAAACTTTTTAGCTTCCATAGTACCCACCTTAATGCACAACCAGTGCCAGCAGGAAAAACCCCCTTTTTCAGCCTGGAATGGTCCTCGAACATAAGAAACTTTCCTAAAATGAGAAATAAATCCATTATGGGTAATTTGAGCCATTTATCTATATTCAGCCATGTGCGAGCTAAATTCAACATCTACCGTCTTTGTATTTTAAACTTGGCATCATTTGTTTAGTCATATGTTTGTTACGGCATCATTAAGTATGTTCAGGTTAATATCACTGGTAATTTTATTCAGCTTTTTTATATGGGAAGGATTTTCTCAACCCCGCCCGAAAGAAAAGCCTCTCAATATTGTCATGATCCTGGCGGATGATTTAGGATGGGCGGATGTCGGCCATGAAAGTTCCAAAATAGATACGCCAAATTTGAATCGACTGGCTAAGCAAGGGATTCAGCTGACAAGCTTTTATTCCTCAGCCACGATGTGTTCACCAACGCGTGCGGCATTTTTAACGGGTCGATACCCACATAGTGTTGGCATGCCAGACCTGGCCAGTCCTTCAATCAGAAACCATGTTCCCATCCTTTCTTTAGACCATGCAGCTATCACGATCCCAGAGGCGCTTAAGAAAAAGCGTTACACTTCCATGTTGGCCGGTAAATGGCACCTGGGACACGGGAAAGAAAACGGGCCTCGAACCCATGGCTTCGATGAATTCTGGGGGTCCTTGATAGGAACCCCGGGCTATTATGACGTAAAAGAAGTGTATCACAACGGAACACCTGTTAAAGTGGATGAATATTTTACCGATGAGATCTCTGAAATGGCCATCGACTTTATTGAGCGGAAAAAGAATGGTCCCTTCTTCCTGTACGTAGCCTACAACGCCCCGCACTATCCACTTGAGGCACCCGCCGCGCTTGTATATAAATACAGGTCGCGGTTTCCCGATGATGGATTGTTTGCCATCTATGCTGCGATGGTTGAACAAATGGATGTCGGTATAGGTAGAATTCTCAAGACGCTTGATTCCCTTTCCCTAACGGAGAACACGCTGGTTGTTTTTACTTCTGACAACGGCCCCTGCGCGGAACCCAGATCTTATGGATTGCCGGGTGCTAAAATCTCTGCAGGACCCTTGATCGGTCATAAATACTCGACACATGAAGGGGGTATCAGAGTTCCGTTTATTGCGCGATTGCCTGGCATGATCCTACCCGGAACAGTTCGGAATGAGCCGGCGATAACCATGGATCTCATGCCGACTTTTCTGGAGCTGTGTCAGATAGAACCCGTCAAAGGCAGTGACCTGCACGGCATATCCTTAGTCCCTTTGTTGATGAACAAGCCCTTTGAAAATACACGTGTTCTTCATTGGGAGGATCAGTTTAATATGGCTGTGCGAAAAGGAAACTGGAAACTTGTACACCAATATTTTAAAGCTAAACCATCTTTGTATAATCTGGATGAGGATATGGGAGAACAAAATGATCAGGCAGATCGCTACCCGTCGGTAGTTGAAGAATTGAAATCCCTGCATAAAGACTGGGCATCTTCTTTTTATCCTAAACCAATACCCCGCACGTTGATTCGTTCAGATTATATTTTTCCCCAAAGATAATTCCATACTTGTAGGGTGAAAAGTTTTGTAGCCCCGGTTTCAACGGTGGTCCGAATAGCCAAAAAATCCAATTACACAGAGGGCACTGAGGAGGCACAGAGTTCAACAACGAAAAGTTAAAATAGTTTTTGTTTTATTCTTGGGGTACTTGGTCATTGCGCACCGACCTTTAGACTTGCGTCTTTTCCAAACATTTAAAAAACTTTGTGAAACTCTTTGAGCTGTTTGTGCGCTGTGTGTTACTGGATTTAAGGACTCTTAGGTCGTTTTTATTGAAGAGCGGGCACCCACCCTCCCCGACAACCGTCATCCAGAGTGGTGGCTTGCGAGTGGGACTGAGCGAACGAAGGATCCCGTTGGTGCGACAGCAACGTACTTCGGCCGAGGGGATCCATCTTCTGACTTCCTGACAGCGGCATAATCCAATACACCTTCACAAATTCAAAAATCGCTAGTACGATTAATCCAACGTAGAACAATTTTTTCATGGTTCTGCGGTTATTGGTTTGATTTAAATTCATTTTTGCGATAAAAAAAGGCGTATAAATTTTTAAACCATTACCAGGAGGCCTCGAAGCTTGTCAGAATAGCCATGTGATATAAATCATTGCGCATGCTGATAATACTCATTCAGGATAGGCTATCTGGTCTTTAGCTTTACCAAAAGTAAATATTCGCGTATGTTAAGTGAAGAAGTTACCCAAAACCGTGAGGATGCAGGTTTTATCCTTGCACAGCGACTTTCAGAATTTAAAAACGGCAATGTGGTGGTCGTTGCCATCCCGCATGGCGGAGTACCTGTTGGTTCCAGCTTAGCCAGGAATCTGGGAGTTCCTTTTGAGGTAATGCCATGCCGGAAAATCACACACCCTGCGGAAAGAGAAAAAACTATCGCTTCCATTAGCGCTGACGAGATACTGCTTCATAATACCGCTGGAATACCTTCCGATTATATTTATCATCAAACCGTACTTCTCCGAAATGCAATTAGTCGTGAGAGCGCCTATTATTATGGTGGTCGGCCGCAGCCGGATTTTTTCAACCGGGTAGTCATCCTCGTAGATGATGTGCTGAAAAATGCTGATACTATGCTGGCTGCGTTGCGAAGTATCCGCCGAAAAAATCCAATCAAGATTATTGTTGCTGTTTCGGTAGTGGTCCAGGCGGCTACCCCTCCTATCATTCAGGAGGCCGACGACTTTATATATCTTCAACAGGTGGAAGATATTGAAGCTGCAAAAAGTTTTTATGTTAGATTGCCGAAGGTTGAAGATGAAGAAGTCCGCGATTTGCTCAATAAAAGCAATGACGCATTGATCTGTTCTGTCTGAAACTGCGGTAAATTTTATTTACATAAGTCGCCCTCAATTTTCACAGTAGCTTTCTTACCTAAGCCCTGAAAGGGCAAAAGATATCAGCACAGGGTGAAGCCCTGTGTTTGAATAGAGCCCTATACCCAAGCCCTGAAAGGGCGTCATAAATTTCGAAAACGAAAGCTAAACAGGTCCCCAGTAATGCGCATCAGAATCTAAATAATTTAAGCCCTGTATCTTATTGCGCCCTTTCAGGGGTTGTAAAGAACTACGAAACTTAACGCAGGCCTTGCAGCCTGCGCTGATATATAGCGCCCTTTCAGGGCTTGGGAGTGGAGTAACTCTTGAAGCTTTAAGTAATTGATTGTAGTTATGATTGTAGTTACGATAGTAGTTACGATAGTAGTTCTTTTAAGTCAAACCCTTAAAGGCTCCTTTGGAACTCCGATAGTGAAAAGCTCTTGAGGAAACAAACCATCAGACACTAATTCAAATTGTAACGACTGTAATTCAAAGTTAACCCCAGTCCTCACACAAAGATTCGGTCGGTAACAACGCGTTACTTCGAAAGAACCTCGACTAACATGCTGGCTATAATGGCGTAACCATCATCTGAAGGATGAAGGCCATCATAGGTCATATCGGAGGCATCAGGTGGATAGGGATACTCGTCAGTGTCAGGATTAAAGGGAATTTGTATAAAATCAGGATAGGGATAATTTCTGTACTCGCCGGTGGCCGGATCTCTTAACCGTTTGTACTTTACCAGGTTATCGTGGGTCATGCCACTTTTGTGGTATAGATCCACCACTTCGAATTTTTCAAGCTCGCTGATGGAAATGACGGCTTGTGCAAATTCTTCGAGTGATTGGTCATTTTTTTTCTTATACGAACCATACGCATTGTTTTTCATATCCCCGACATAAACAAAATCCACCCGCTGCATGGGCGTCATCAGAACAATGCGGGCCTGCGGCTGAAGCGCCCTCAGCTTGTCAATGATTATCCTGAATGAACCGTAGAAGGTATTGTGTCCGGAGTTAATTTTATAATCTTCGATAGTACCGATGGGGCGGCCACTCCACCAATCATTGGTGCCCAGGAAAACTGAATAGAGATCGGCCGGCCCGAGATCTAAATCCTGGATTTTACCGGCAACATCTCCTGCGGTCCAACCATTAAAGCCTTTGTTAACGTAATGTATATGTGGCAGTTCGTCTACTACCCTTGACATATATCCTTTTGTAATCCTGTTTCCGGTTTCGTCCGGATGCTCGTTCAGATAAGTAATCGAATCACCTATGGCTATCCATGCCAGAGGTTTAGGTGTGCACGATGACAAGGCCAAAATGATGGCGATGCGGAATATATTTTTTATCATTATTCAATCTTGGTTTTCACTTTCTTATTCAATAAGGTAAGGACAAAATGTGAAGTATGTGCAGACTGGGAATGAGATTATTTGTATTCTGTAATCGGTAATCGGTATCATAATCAGTCATTGGTAATCGCCAGGCTTATGGGCATGTTTGTTTGGAGGAATCACCCAGCATGCAAGACTATTTTTATTGCGCATGAAAAGAGGGGATTTTTAGTCGGCTATGACAGAGATTCAGCTGTTCTTTTAATCTCATAATACGTCAGAAAAATTCTTATCTTTCATAGATTTCAAGTCTTCGAATTTTCAGTAAAATAAAGTCGGGATTTTTTTCGATTGTTAAGGTGCATATAATGAAACCGTGTAAAATAAAAACATGAATAAGCGAACGTTTCTCAAAAC
>JAYSOP010000196.1:0-4199 GCA_043722905.1 Chryseolinea sp. | reverse complement strand
GCCGAGTATTATGTATTGCTTAATTCAGATGTAGAAGTAACCTCTTTATGGCTTCAACCATTGTTGTCCATTCTGGATTCCAACCCATCTGTCGCGGCTGTACAACCCAAGATCTTATCCTTTAGAAACAAAAATCATTTTGAATATGCCGGAGCAGGGGGAGGCTTTTTAGATTCAATGGGATATCCCTTTTGCCGTGGGCGCGTATTTGACCATGTGGAGGAAGACAAGGGTCAGTATAACGATGAGCGCGCGATCTTCTGGGCCACAGGAGCCTGCATGATGATCCGTTCAGGAAAATTTCACCAACACGGTGGGTTTGATGAAGATCTTTTTGCACACATGGAAGAAATTGATCTTTGCTGGAAGCTGAACCGCTCACACGATCTGGTCTTTTATTCAGGACAAAGCACGGTGTATCACCTGGGTGCGGGAACGCTGGATTATGATCACCCTCAAAAAACCTATCTGAACTTTCGAAACGGCCTGAGTTTAATTTTCAAACACCTGGATACGGGCGAACTCATCTATAAACTTCCGCTCAGGTTAACGCTCGATTGGATGGCAGCTATATTATTTCTTTTTCAAGGTCAGGGACAAAATTTTAAAAGCGTAGTGCTTGCCCATATCCATTTTATAAAACATTGGAAGAGCCTGAAAGCGAAACGAAACCTTATCAGAAAGGCAAATCGCACTTACCCCAGAAAAAACATTCATCCGGGTTTAATCGTTTTCGATTATTACCTGCGCAAAAGAAAATCCTTTCAGGTTTAATAATCCCAGATGGGATTGCGCTTTCTTAAATGTTTGCGCATGTTCATAACAAATGCTAGCGCCAGATAAACAATCACGGGCGAGCCAAAGGTTATAAAAGAGGCATATATAAAGAATAGCCTTATACTCGATGTGGCCATTCCCAGCTTTTCACCCAATCGGGTACACACGCCAAAGGCATAGCCCTCAAAGAAATGCTGGATTCTAAACGCTAAATCACTCATATCCAAATGTTATGCTTTCAACTTGCGAAAAAGTTCATTTACCGACCAAAAATCCGGCTTACAAATATAACAAGCCACAGCGTGTAATGTAGTGGCAGTATTCGTATTTTTTTGACTATAATTGCAAAAAAATACACATAAGTTTAGTTTTGCAACCTTCTAACTTCAACATAACCTAAATCCAATGAGACAAGTAGTTTACTCATTTTTTATTATTGCTGCGTTAAGCCTCGCGGGCTGTACTCTGCCCAAGATGCTCAAAATGTCTAAGGACCAACAACTTACAGTAACTCCAAATCCTTTGGAGGTGCATAAGGACACCGTTACCTTCGACATGGCAGCTAATCTTCCTGTTAAAATGTTAAAAAAGGGCACTGTTTACACGGTGAATACTTTTTATAAATATGGCGAACAGGAAGTAGCCCTTGATCCTATTCCGTTTAAAGCGGAGGATTACCCTAATGCTTCAACAGAGCAGCCAAAAGTCACTAAGTCATTTTCTTTTCCTTATGCACCAGCCATGAAAACTGGCCTTTTGGAAGTAGAGGGTGTCGCTTCAAAGGGGGAAAAGTCTAAAAACTCAGGAAGAATGCAGGTGGCGACAGGTGTCATCACTACTTCAAAACTCGTTAAACCTGTCTTCTTTGCAGCCTTCACTGGTCACGGCTACAACAATCAGGAGGAACTTGAACCCGTCATTATACCGGATTTTATTTTCGAACAAGGCAGATCAGTCCTGAGAACCTCTGAGATAAGAGGCACACAAGGCAAACAATTGGATGCTTTCATCGCTTCCAAGAACGCGACCAGTACAGTTACTATTACAGGTACTCACTCACCAGAAGGTGCTGAGCGTATCAACAGCCGTTTATCTCCCGATCGCGCTGCTTCCATAGAAAAATACTATCGTCAGCAAATGAAAAAGTACGACTATAAGGGAAAAGCTGACTCTATCAGATTTATTTTGAAGCCTGTTATTCAGGATTGGAATACTTTTAAAAATGAACTGGCAAATTACCAGGGCATTACCTCAGAACAAAAAGCTGAATACCTGAACATCGTGAATGGCGGTGGTGATTTTACCAGCCAGGAAAAACAATTGCAAAAACTTTCATCTTATAGAAAAGTTTTCAGAGAGGTGTATCCAAAATTAAGAACGGCGAAAACTGAAATCCTTGTTGTGAAAGATAAAAAGACTGACGCTGAAATCGCAGTGTTGTCAAAGCAGATCACGCAAGCTCAGATGAATGCAGACGAATTGTCTTTAGACGAATTGATGTACGCTGCAACGCTTACTCCGTCTTTGGAAGAGAAGGCAGCGATCTACGAAGCTGCTACAAAGAAATCAACCAATACACAGGGACACTGGCAAGCGCATAATAATCTGGGTGCTGTTTACATCGCTCAGGGAATGGAAAATCCTTCCAATGCCGCCAGCCTTGCAGACAAAGCGATGGCACAGCTTGAAATCGCTGCCAAGCTGAATGAATCTCCTGAAGTACACGCGAACCTCGCCTCTGTTAGTATGATGAAGGGCAACCCTTATGCTGCTTACAATCACGCTACCCAGGCGCTTGGCTCAGGTCTAAGTGGTGACAATGCTGCAGGCCTTAACGGTGTAAAAGGGTCTGCTGAAATCTCAATGGCTAAATATCAGGAGGCAGTAAGATCAACTTCTGCTGCAACCGATGATGCCGAAAATCTTTTCAACAAAGGTTTGGCTCAGATCCTGACCAAAGACTATCAGAATGCACTTACCTCTTTTAACGAGGCTTCCAGTAAAGACAGTAATTTAGCGGTTGCTTTTTATGGTGCTGCCATCGCTGCCGCCCGTTTAGGAAATACGGATGCTGTTATCAGCAACTTAACCAAAGCTGCGCAAGGCGACCCTTCTTTGAAAGAGATAGCCTTGACCGATTTGGAATTTGCAAAACTGTCCGCGACGGAAAGCTTTAGAAATGCATTGAAATAAATTCAACGGTTCATAAAAAAAACCCTTCCGGATTCTTCAGGGAGGGTTTTTTTTATTTTAGACCTTTCCCGGATAAGGTTTTGCCATTCACACGTGAGGTACTACTTTTACGGACTTTAACAATCATATGAGAGAAATCCAGTTCCGAGAAGCCCTCCGGGAGGCGATGAATGAAGAAATGCGAAGAGATCAAAAGGTGTTCCTCATGGGTGAGGAAGTCGCTGAATACAATGGCGCCTACAAAGTAAGCCAGGGTATGCTCGAAGAATTCGGTCCTGATCGCATTTTGGATACCCCTATCGCAGAACTTGGATTTACCGGCATAGGCATAGGCGCCGCGATGAATGGACTCCGCCCAATAATTGAATTCATGACCTTCAACTTTGCCCTGGTGGGCATCGATCAGATTATCAATGGTGCAGCCAAAATGATGTCGATGTCTGGTGGTCAGTTCAACATACCCATTGTTTTTCGTGGCCCCACAGGCAACGCTGGTATGCTAAGTTCACAACACTCTCAAAATTTTGAAAACTGGTTTGCCAATACACCAGGGCTGAAAGTCGTTGTCCCCGCCAATCCTTACGATGCCAAAGGATTGTTGAAATCCGCTATCCGCGATAATGATCCTGTAATTTTTATGGAGTCAGAATTAATGTATGGCGACAAAGGTGAAGTACCTCAGGAAGAATACCTGATCCCGATAGGTGTGGCAGAAGTTAAAAGGCCGGGAAGCGATGTTACCCTTGTTTCCTACGGAAAAATCCTAAAGGTTGCCCTCGCGGCAGCTGCCGAACTGGAAAAAGAGCAGATCTCGGCCGAAGTGATCGACCTGCGTTCAGTCAGACCCATCGATTTTGCAGCCATTATTGAGTCTATTAAAAAAACAAATCGTTTGGTAGTCGTTGAAGAAACATGGCCACTGGCTTCCATTGCTTCCGAAATAGCCTATCATGTTCAGAAACATGCCTTCGATTACCTGGATGCACCCGTTAATCGCGTGACCAACTGGGATGCCCCTCTGCCTTATGCTCCTACATTGATTCACGAGATACTCCCAAACGTTGAGAAAACCATTAAGGCAGTAAAAGCTGTTTTGTACAAAGATTAAAGGGCCTACGGCTTATTGCTTATTGCTTATTGCTTAACAACACTTTCCACGCATCCATAACCTTTCCTTCGAGCAAATATTCCTGCGCGAGTCTATGCACGGCGTCCTCGCCTTTCTGCCA
>JAYSOP010000195.1:0-2324 GCA_043722905.1 Chryseolinea sp. | reverse complement strand
GTTTTTTCCTGTCGATTGTATAACAATATTACGGCGCCATTACCGCGGTCATACGCCTCCCGTGTCTGCTCAACCGTTTCTCCATTTTTAGAGGTGATTTGATAGGTATACTTAAACAACTTATACCAATTGTCTGAAAGCAATTTTTTCTCGGAGATCTTGACGGTGAAACTCATAGAATAGGTGTTGTGAAAGATGAAAACAATAGGATGGAGTATGGATGGTATTGGAATAAACGGGATACAAGCGGACGTCTCAACGTGCGCAAGTAAATAGAGTGAGGTGATATCCGAATGAAAAGCGGATCATTATTTTAAAGTTATTACTGAATTCTTTTGCGTTTCAATTTTTCGTATAACTCCAGGCAGACCCAGGCGTCGGTGGCCGCGTATTCAATTTGCTTCTGGGTAAACGTAATGCTTTCCCAATTGGAGGTCTGAGCGCTCTTGGAAATTCTGAACCCGAGTAAGAGAGCTGTTAATTTTTTTACGCTTTCAACCTGCAAACCAGCTTCTTTGGCTAAAGTGGAAAGGTCGAAACAACTTGCCGGATCAAAATTCGTCAATTTTTGTAATGCTTTTAAATCATCTCTGATGCCAACACCAGCTTTAATAATTTTGGGGTTTGAGAAAAGACCAGCAAGTTCTGCGGTCACTCCTGTGTGATTGAGCCGAATCAGAAAAACTTTGTTGGGAATGGCCAATTGAAGTAATGATACCTGAAAAGTCTGACCTTTTTTAAAGCTCGGGCGCGTCTCGGTATCAAAGCCTACCACTTTTTGTTGTGCAATTTCCTTAACAATCTTAGCAAGTTGTTCAGGCTCGCTGATAACCTGCGTCTTACCCTCAAATGTTTTTAAAGGCAGATTGTTGATTTCTTCCGGGGATATACTGATCCTCAGTATATCAACGCCAGCGATCTGATCTTCCTTTTCGTTGAGTTTAACATCCATGCAAAAAATAGAATTTATGCCCAAAAAATTACCATCAAGGCAGATAAAAGGTGCCGTTAAGTTAACTTAAATATTTCTAACTAAGGAGTGTTTTAGCAGGATTGTAGCCTATCCCGGAATTGAAAAACGGATTCGCGGGACTGGTTTATTTTGCTATTTTGGCGCTCATTACAATCCATAATCAAATGGCCAACCCCCTTTTCCGGAAAAAAACTATTTCGAGCATTCTTGAGGATGTAAAACAAGGGTCTGGTGAGGGCCACGGAAGTGGGCTCAAAAAAATCCTGGGGGTGCGCGATTTAACGTCCATGGGTATTGCCGCCGTTCTCGGAGCCGGAATTTTTTCAACGATCGGGTCGGCGGCCTACAACGGTGGGCCGGGGATTTCGCTTCTATTTATCATCACGGCCGTTACCTGTGGATTTTCAGCTCTGTGTTATGCGGAGTTTGCCAGCAGAGTACCCATTGCAGGTAGTGCTTACACCTATGCCTACGTTTCTTTCGGGGAACTGATCGCCTGGATTATCGGGTGGGCGCTGATACTGGAATATGCCATCGGTAATATCGTGGTAGCCATTTCATGGAGTGGTTATTTTAACAATTTGCTGGAAGGTTTTGGATTGCATTTCCCCCCTTGGTTAACCACAGACCCCGGCACCGCAAAGCTGGCTTATCAACAGGTGGAGCAAACAATCGCACAAGGCCTTCCCCTGAACCCCAATCTTGAATTTGTGCAGAGTGCCTGGCAAACGGCACCCATTTTATTTGGAGAACGAATCTTTATTAACCTGCCTGCCTTCGTTATTGTTTGCCTGATCAGCATACTCACCTATATAGGTATCAGAGAAAGTAAAAAAATGACCAACTTCCTGGTTATTTTCAAGGTTATCGTTGTCATTTTTGTCATCATCATTGGGTTCTTTTATGTAGAACCAACCAATTGGACTCCCTTTATGCCCAATGGTTTTGAAGGTGTTCTAAGGGGAGTATCGGCAGTTTTTTATGCCTATATCGGATTTGATGCTATTTCAACTACAGCCGAAGAATGCAAGAATCCCCAGCGGGATCTTCCCCGGGGAATGATCTATTCACTCCTCATCTGCACTGTGCTTTATATTTTCATTGCTTTTGTTTTGACCGGCATGGTACCGTTCACTGAGTTAAAAGTGTCTGACCCTTTAGCCTATGTCTTCGACCGCGTTGGTCAGAAATGGATAGGCTATATTGTTTCTATTTCTGCAGTGGTCGCCACAACCAGTGTTTTGTTAATATTTCAACTCGGCCAGCCGCGAATCTGGATGAGTATGAGTCGCGACGGCCTGCTTCCAAAGGCCTTTGGCAAAATTCACCCAAAGTATCAGACTCCCTGGTT
>JAYSOP010000194.1:0-7832 GCA_043722905.1 Chryseolinea sp. | reverse complement strand
GGCCTTGGTAAGGCAAACGAAGTTACGGATGCCATTACAAAAGGAATTGATGACGCTAAAAAGCATCTGGTGAAAGTTCCCATTATCAAAGGAACTGTACCTCATGAGTCGATCGGCAAGTTCGGCGGTGGGTTTGTTTTGTTGAAACCTGCTTCCCCGGGTACGGGTGTAATTGCAGGTGGTGCCATGCGCGCCGTTTTGGAAAGTGCAGGTGTACATAATGTGTTGGCAAAATCGAAAGGTTCCTCTAATCCTCACAATGTGGTGAAGGCTACCTTCAAGGCTTTAACCACTATGCGCGACGCTTATAGCATTGCCAAGAACAGAGGAATTTCATTGTCGAAAGTATTTAACGGCTAAGAGTCATGGCAAAAGTTCAGATTACTCAAAAGAGAAGTACGATTAAAAGGCCTGATACTCAGATCCGCACCATTCAGGCGTTGGGTTTAGGCAAGATCAATAGAACGGTTGAAGTTGAATTAACTCCTCAGATTGCCGGAATGATCAGAAAAGTGAATCACTTGATTACTGTAAAAGAACTGTAAGATGAAGCTGCATACATTAAAACCTGCAGAAGGTTCAACAAAAACGAATAAGCGTCTTGGACGTGGGCAGGGGTCTGGTGGATCAACGTCGGGACGTGGTCACAAAGGTGCGCAGTCCAGATCCGGGTACAAGAGCCGACCAGGATTTGAAGGCGGTCAGATGCCTTTACAGCGCCGGGTGCCAAAATTCGGTTTTAAGAATAACAACAAGATATACTACAAAGGCATTAATCTCGATGTGTTAGAGGGATTGGCCGAGAAGAATAAAGGGGCAAGTCTGAATCTTCAGTTTCTGATTGACAACGGTGTCGTGACTAAGAAAGACAAATTCAAAGTTTTAGGAAGAGGAGAATTGAAATCTAAAATCAGCGTTGAAGCCCATGCTTTTTCATCAACTGCCACGAAGGCAATTGAAAAAGTTGGGGGCACAGCTACAATTGTTAAATAATGAAGCGGTTCTTTCAGACCATAAGGAACATTTTTTCGATCGAAGATCTTAGGGTCCGCATTCTGAATACCATCGGATTTCTGATTGTCTTCAGATTGGGATCATTTATAGTGATTCCCGGAATTGATGCCTCGCATCCGAGCTTAGCAGGGGCTGGTGCCACCGAAGGTATTCTTGGATTGCTCAATACGTTTTTAGGTGGATCATTTAGCAGGGCATCGATATTTGCCCTTGGTATCATGCCGTATATCTCGGCCTCAATCATTGTTCAGCTACTTACTTTTGCGGTACCGTACTTTCAAAAGCTGCAAAAGGAGGGCGACTCGGGCCGGAAGCGCTTAAATCAGATCACCCGAGTGCTAACTATTTTTATCACCGGGTTCCAATCTTTTGCTTACATCCGTGGAACCATAGATGCAGGCGCGATCATTTCCCCTGGGTTTTTCTTTTTCTTCTCGGCGATTACTGTTCTGGTAGCAGGTACGATGTTCTGTATGTGGTTGGGTGAACGCATTACCGATAAAGGTATTGGTAATGGAATTTCTGTGCTGATCATGATTGGCATTATCTCCCGGTTACCGTTGGCTCTGTACGATGAAGCTGTCAACAACCGCGGAATGAACGGAGCGTTGCTTTTTATCATTGAATTGATTGTTCTCTTTGCCATCGTCATGGGGGTGATTATGCTGACTCAGGCGACCCGCCGAATTCCTATTCAGTATGCCAAGCAAGTAATTGGTAATAAACTATATGGTGGAAAGCGTGATTTCATTCCTTTAAAAATGAATTCGGCCGGGGTAATGCCCATCATATTCGCTCAGGCTTTGATGTTTATCCCCGTCTTGCTGGCGGGCTTATGGCGCGATTCTGATGCAGGCGCCTATATCGGATCTACTTTTTCAGATCCCTACTCGTGGCAATACAATACTTTGTTTGGACTAATGATTTTGATCTTTACATTTTTCTATACAGCGATTACCATTAACGCGAATGATATTGCTGATAATCTGAAAAGAAACGGCGGATTTGTTCCCGGTGTTAAACCCGGAAAGCAAACTGCGGAATTTATTGATACGGTTTTATCCAGAATTACGCTACCAGGTGCATTGTTCCTGGTGTTGATTGCAATCTTACCTTCCTTTGCGGTTAAGGCTGGCATTAGCCAGAACTTTGCTCAGTTTTATGGAGGTACTTCGCTGCTGATTATGGTGGGGGTTATTCTCGACACCCTTCAGCAGATTGAAAGTTACCTTTTGATGAGGCATTATGAAGGTATGATGAAGTCTGGAAGGGTAAAAGGACGTTCTCAATTTGCTGCGGCTTAATAGCTGAATGGTAGACTTAAAAACGGAAGAGGAACTGGTTATTATACGTGAAAGTGCCCAAATTCTGGGGAAAGCTCACGGAGAAGTAGCCAAACTGGTAAAGCCAGGGATTAAAACTCAGGCGTTGGATAAGGTTGCCGAGGAGTTCATCAGGGATAACGGTGGAACGCCATCGTTTAAAAACTATAACGGAACATTTCCGGGATCACTTTGCATCTCTGTCAATGAAGTTGTGGTTCACGGTTTTCCTGGGAAATATGAGCTCCGCGAAGGTGATATTATCTCGGTTGATTGTGGGGTGTTTTACAAAGGATACCACAGCGATTCGGCTTATACTTATCCGTTGGAAGGAGTAAAAAAAGAAACGCTTTTTTTACTGGAGCGGACTTATCATTCGCTTTATCTGGGCATTGCACAGGCAAAGGCAGGTAACAGGATCGGGGATATTTCTTACGCTGTTCAACATTATGTTGAAAGTTTTGGATACGGAGTGGTCAGGGAGTTGGTGGGTCATGGAGTAGGGAAGAAGCTTCATGAAGAACCGGAAGTTCCGAATTACGGAAAGCGTGGAAAAGGGGTTAAAATAATTGCTGGGATGGTATTTGCCATTGAACCGATGATTAACCAGGGAACAAAAAATGTGGTGCAGGAAAAAGATGGCTGGACTATCCGTACCGCAGATAAAAAGCCATCAGCACATTTTGAACATATGGTGGCCGTGCATACTGATAGAACTGAGATATTGACAACGCACGAGTATATAGAAGAAAATTATAGCTATAAGTGGCGAAACAAAGGTCAATTGAGCAAGATGGAACTATAAGCGAGGCGTTGTCTAACGCAATGTTTCGTGTACAGTTAGAAAATGGCCATGAGGTACTGGCCCATATTTCAGGTAAGATGCGAATGAACTACATCCGTATTTTGCCAGGTGACAGGGTCCGGTTGGAAATGTCGCCATATGATTTGACAAAAGGACGAATTGTATTCAGATACAAATAGCCTTGGCGTTGTAGCACGCGCCGGGGATCGTGGAGTAAACGGTAAACAAGATATTTAATGATCTGAAATGGTTCAGGGATTTGAATAAACAAATAGAAAAATGAAAGTTAAAGCATCCATAAAAAAGCGCAGCGCTGATTGTAAGATCATCAGACGCAAGGGCAAGTTGTTTGTGATTAACAAGAAGAATCCTAGGTATAAACAAAGACAAGGGTAAAAGTTATGGCACGTATTGCTGGTGTAGATATTCCTGATAATAAGCGGGGCGAAATTGGCCTCACCTATATTTTTGGCCTTGGCCGCCGGTCGGCTCAAAAAATTCTTTCTGAAGCCGGAGTAAATCTGGATAAGAAGGTAAAAGAATGGAATGACGAGGAGTCAAATGCTATCAGGGCCATCATTTCGGAGAAATTCCGTATTGAAGGTGTTCTGAAATCAGAGATCCAATTGAGCATTAAGCGGCTCATGGATATCGGTTGCTACCGGGGCCTTCGCCATCGGAGAGGCTTACCGGTGCGTGGTCAAACAACTAAAAACAATGCGCGCACCCGGAAAGGTAAACGCAAAACAGTAGCCAACAAGAAAAAGGCAACAAAAGGATAATTAAATTTAAAAATAAAAATTCTCATTAATGGCAACCGCTGAAAAGAGAAAAGACAAAGCAAAAAAGAGAGTCGTTACAGTAGAGGCTGTAGGTGAAGCCCATATTAAAGCGACTTTTAACAACATTATTATCGCTATGACGAATATGAGTGGACAGGTCGTGTCCTGGGCGTCAGCTGGTAAGATGGGTTTTAAGGGTTCAAAAAAGAACACACCTTACGCCGCTCAGATGGCCGCGCAGGATTGCGCGTCAAAAGCATACGAGCAGGGACTAAGAAAGGTTGAAGTATTTGTGAAAGGCCCCGGCGCCGGTCGCGAATCAGCTATCCGCACCATTCAGGGAGCAGGTATTGAGGTTACTGCGATCCGCGATGTAACACCGCTTCCACATAATGGATGCCGGCCCCCTAAAAGACGAAGAGTTTAGTAATTGAATTTATTCAGGTTTAACCATGGCAAGATATACAGGCCCTAAGGTCAGAATTTCAAGAAGATTTAACGAGCCTATTTTAGGTGATAACAAAGCTTTGCAGAAAAAGAACTACGCCCCTGGCCAACATGGACGTGGAAAGAAGCGCAAGCAGTCTGAGTATGCTACGCAGCTTTATGAAAAGCAAAAAGCGAAATACATCTACGGATTGCTCGAAAGACAGTTTGCGAAGTTATTCAACGAAGCTTCTCGTAAAAAAGGAGTTACGGGGGAAACTTTACTTCAACTGCTCGAGTCTCGTCTCGATAATACCGTTTACCGCTTAGGTATTGCCCCTACCCGCAGGGCAGCAAGGCAATTGGTATTGCACAAGCACATTTCAGTAAACGGGGATATCGTCAATATTTCTTCATACTCCCTGAAACCAGGTGATCTGGTGGCTGTGCGTGAACGCTCTAAAACTTTAGAGGTAGTAACCAATAGCCTGTCAAGTCAAGGTTCAAGAAAATACAATTGGTTGGAATGGGATAACAATGAGATGGTCGGAAAAATAATTAATGTTCCCCCTCGTGCTGATATCCCTGAGAACATCAACGAGCAGCTTATTGTTGAATTGTATTCTAAGTAATTTTAACAGTTAACAACATTACTATGTCAATATTAGCATTTCAAATGCCAGAAAAAGTTGTGATGGAAAAGTCAGATGATTTTCACGGACTTTTCACATTCAAGCCTCTGGAAAAGGGATACGGCGTTACGATCGGCAATGCACTGAGGAGAATTCTTTTGTCTTCACTGGAAGGTTATGCGATTACCGGAATAAAGATTCCTGGAGTGTTGCATGAGTTTTCCACCATTGAGGGAGTTGTTGAAGACGTAGCCGAGATTATCCTGAACCTGAAAATGGTCAGGTTCAGAAAACTTGCCGATACATTTGAAAGCAAAATCACGGTAACGATCAAAAAACAGAAGCAGTTTAAAGCGGGTGATATCACCAAGTTTACTTCTGCTTTCGAGATCCTGAACCCCGATCACGTCATTTGTAACCTCGATGAATCTGCTAATGTGGAGATCGAACTGACCATTGAAAAAGGAAGGGGATATTTACCAGCCGAAGAAAATAAACCAGCGGAGCAGGTATTTGGATTTATTCCAATCGATGCCATTTTCACACCTGTTAAGAATGTGAAGTACAGTGTTGAAAACACCCGCGTTGAACAAAAGACCGACTACGAAAAATTAGTCGTTGATATTGAAACCGACGGGTCCATCCATCCTGAAAAGGCATTGGAGGGAGCTGCTCATATTCTAATCCAGCACTTCAGATTGTTCTCTGACAAATCAATTGAACTTGAAACCGGTAAGGATGCCGAAATCGAGCAGGTTGACGAAGAGATGCTCCATATGCGCAAGCTATTGAAGACTCCACTGCACGATCTGGATCTATCTGTACGTGCCTACAACTGCCTCAAGGCAGCAGATGTGAAAACATTGGGCGACCTGGTAGAACTTGAAATTTCTGACATGATGAAATTCAGAAATTTTGGAAAAAAATCCCTGGCGGAATTAGAACAGCTTGTAGCCGAAAAGAACCTGACTTTTGGAATGGATCTGGCAAAGTATAAACTGGAAGAAGATTAACAATCATGAGACACGGTAAGAAGTTTAATCATTTAGGCAGGAAATCAGCGCATAGAGAGGCGCTCCTTTCTAACATGGCATCTTCCCTTATTATCCATAAGAGAATTTCCACGACGGTTGCCAAAGCCAAGGCTCTTCGGAAATATGTTGAACCACTTTTGACAAAATCAAAAGATGATACGACTCATTCCAGAAGAACGGTTTTTTCATACCTTCAGAATAAAGAATCGGTTCAAACACTTTTTGGGGAAGTCGCCTCGAAAATTTCTGATCGTCCGGGTGGATATACCCGTATAATCAAATTGGCTGGTACCCGCCTGGGCGATAATGCTGAAATGTGCTTTATTGAGTTGGTTGATTTTAACACCCTGTATACGAAAGAAAGTGCGGTTAAGAAAGCTAAAACACGAAGAAGCCGCAGGGGTAAGAAAGACGAAGGCGCTGAAACTACGGGTGAAGTCGACGTGACCGATGCGCCGGAGTCAGAAAAGGCAGAGAAGAAGGTGAAAAAGAAGACTGCTTCACCAGAGAAACCCAAAGCAGAGAAAAAGAAACCAGCTTCAAAACCTAAAAAAGACAAAAAATAGTGTTTGAAAGAACTGATATTAGAAAAGGATTGAATTCATATTCAATCCTTTTTTTATGCTCCTTTGAGTCCGTAGCTTGCACCATAAGCGAGTCCCGGAAAAGCTCAGTTAAAATGCCATAGGTTAAACATTTATTGCTCATAAAGTATGCAAAAGGCTTATCTCTTATTAGAAGACGGATTGTTAGTAGAAGGAACAGCCATCGGTAAGATCGGTACGACGGGGGGAGAAATTTGCTTTAATACCGGTATGACCGGATATCAGGAGATCTATACCGACCCTTCCTACTATGGTCAGATTATCGTAAATACTACAGCCCACATTGGCAATTATGGAACGCTTGACGTGGAACAGGAATCAGAAACGACAAAAATTGCAGGGCTCGTAGTGAATGATTTTGCGGAACAATATAGCAGAAAGGAGGCCAAAGTCAGCCTTCAGCAATACCTCGAAAAAAATAGTGTTGTCGGAATCGCAGATGTTGATACGCGTATGGTCGTCCGATACATCCGCAACAAGGGTGCGATGAATGCCCTGATCTCGTCGGTGCTCACACCGGACGAGATGAAGCAGGAACTAAAAAAAGTGCCGTCGATGAATGGCCTCGAGCTCGCCTCTCTTGTGAGCACCAAAGTAGCTTATTTTATCGGAGATCCGGCTGCAAAATTCAAAGTTGCCGCCCTGGACCTTGGCATTAAAAATAATATTCTGAAAAGCCTCGCCGCAAGGGGATGTTACATTAAAATATTTCCCGCTAAAACCCCTCAGCAAGAAATGGCTGCGTGGGATCCTGATGGATATTTTATTTCCAATGGCCCCGGAGATCCTGCCGTGATGCAATACGCAGTGAAAACCGTAAAGGAAGCTGTGTCTTCGGACAAACCGGTTTTTGGAATATGCCTGGGCCACCAGTTACTGGCCTTATCTTGTGGTATTTCTACCTACAAGATGCACCATGGCCACCGTGGATTAAACCATCCGGTTAAAAACATGGTCTCCGGAAAAGGGGAGATGACTTCACAAAACCACGGATTCGCCATCAGTGAAAATGATGTTGGAAAGAATTCCGAAGTAGAAGTGACTCATGTGCATTTAAATGATAATACCATCATGGGCATACGAATGAAAAATAAGAAAGCTTTCTCGGTGCAATATCACCCAGAGGCATCACCTGGCCCGCATGACTCTAATTACCTTTTTGATGATTTCGTCTCTATGATGGAGGGGGCAGGGGGGAAGAAGGTATAGGGT
>JAYSOP010000193.1:0-4754 GCA_043722905.1 Chryseolinea sp. | reverse complement strand
TAAACGCCCCCCCGGGTTTGAGTCCAGGTGGCATTTTTCCGGGGATGATAACCCATCATCGTATCCCAGTTTTTATAATACTGATGTCCGTTCGTTTCCTGTAAACCAATGCCAATATTGGAGAAGGGTAATAACCTGGCGGCAACACATTTATTCCAATCGACCAGGATTGGGTTGACAGTCAGGTCTGCGCAAAAGCAGGTTATTTTTTTCTCGTAAGCAAGCTGGGTTATTCTCATGGTCATGCTGAGTGTTTTGGCAATCGCTTTTACTGCAATCGCCGTATACCCTTGTTCAATTCTCATGGCTGCATCCTCCACGGTGTGGGCACTTTCGTCTGCGGCGATGGTAACGCCCATATCACCAACGAATACATCATTGCGCTCACCAAAGGGTTCTTCTATCACGGCAATCTGATCAAAAGCCCCTATTTTTTTTGCATGATCAAGGAAACGCAGCAGACTATCCTTCTCATCATATCTTTCATTAGCATCAAAGTAGTAAGGTATCTTTCCGCTTTTTGTGTAGGGGGTTTCGTAGTGACCGATGGCTTTATGAACGGCTGTCAGAAATGCGATATCTTTTTCCAGCATTTCTTTTTGCGTACCGGAGGAACCGGTCTTAAGCTTCATAATAAAATAGCCCTGGTCTGCGGCGGCCTTTATTTTGTTTACGTCCGCACCAACACTGAATGATGGCATGCTTCCGACCTTTTCATGCCTGTACGATAAGCCAGGTTTGTAGGTATCGGGGATCATCTCGTCAAACGTTTTAATATTGTTTTCCTGGGCATACAAAAGCCAGGCAGCATTATCTACGCACACCAATGCGTTTAGCGCAAATGTTTTCCTGAGGTCGGGATTACGGGTAATTTTTTTGCCATATTCATACACCTCAGGTAATAGCTCATCCAGTAAATCGTTTGGATTGCTGAAAGAATTCCCTTTCATCATTTGCAAAGCTCTTTCGCTCATAGCGAACATCAGCGCATTTCCCGCATTGGTGGAGTGCGACGCAAATACCTTTGAATCAGACCAAAGAATTCCCTGACCTCCTAATCCAATTTTATGGATGCCTGATTCCGACTCAAGCCGCGCAGCAGTCTGCCAGCCTTCTGTGATCACGCTTCCCTTAAACCGGTAGGGCATCAGCGGTTCTCTTTCAAAATTGGAATCGACATTTTTGATCCGGATATTGGTTTCTGATTTCATAGGCTTTTTCAAATTTCTGGCATTTGCTGTTAGCGATGATAATCCTAAAGCCAGACCGGCACTGGAATAGTGAACAAATTCCCTGCGGTTGATTTTTTTATTTTCCTCTTTTAGCATAATTGTTTTTTTCTAAAATTGATGACGGCTTTCGGGGAGTATGGACCTCGCCTTCCAGAGTCAGGTTTTCTGATATTATTCAGGAATATTGTTTAATGTATACCATGCCTCTGACGACCAGAGGGATTGGCCGCCTGAACTTTTCAGATATTCCGGAATCCGGAAATAAACAACGTGCTCTTTTTTTAATCCGTCTATCTGCAACAGCACACGCCTCCGATCACTGGAAACAGACATCTTGTTTACATTTAATTTCACCAGATCCATTTTTGGCCCACCGTAATTGGCAGTAGAAAGATACCACCATTGCTGCACAAAAAAATCTGATGGGTTGATTTCCTGTTGATCGTCTAGTGCGTCTGTGAATTCGATTTCAAAGCCAGCCGGCTTCGCGCGTACCGCCAGCATTTCAAAAGTTAATCTTTCATTATATTTCATCTTTTGAAGTCCGAATTGCTTTTCTTTCCAGCTCCAGCCGCCAACCATACCTACCCCACCAACGTACAGAGCACCGTCTGGCCCCCAGCGAAGGCGGTTTACACCGGCTTCCAGGCCCTGACTGAAACGAAAAACCGCACCCTGATATTCCCCGTTAATTTTCTCTAAAAAATCACGTTTTATTCCACCATGGGTAACGTCGCCGTGCAGCATTTGTCCGCGATAAGGGCCATCGCGCATCAGGACGGGCTCTGAGGGCGAATTGCCTATTTCATTTTCCGGTAGCCAAATAGCTGGCGGGGACATTTTTGGTGGCGTTGTTAAGGTATCGGACAAGCCCCACTGCATACCCAGAAATTCTCCTTTTTTTACATGAATTAGTTTGTTCGCAGGAAGCCATTCTCCCTGATTATCCGTGACAAACAGTTCATTATCCACCCCCAATCCAATTCCGTTGGGAGTCCGCAATCCATAATTAATCCATTCATATTGACTTCCATCTTTATTGATTTTGATGGTTTTGCCACGGTCTGGCTGTTGTTTTTCCTCCGACATCAACCGCATAGCCATGGAAAGGGCCGCATAGAAATATCCATCTTTGAAAACAAGGCCAAAGGCGAACTCGTGAAAATCTCCGGATACACCCCAGCTATTGCACACTGCCTCATATTCATCTATTATTTCATCTCCGTCAAGATCTTTTAAATGGGTGAGTTCATGTTTTTGTAAGACGTAGATTTCGCCATCGACAACTTCGATGCCCAGGGGCTCAGCTAACCCTGAGGCTATACGCTTTACCGTGATTTTGGCTGTATCCCCGGTTTCAACTCCGCCCAGCACATAGACCCCGCCCATCGTATCCCATGTAGTTACCAATAACCTGCCGTCGGGAAGAAAAGCCAGGCCGCCCACGCGTGGTTTGAAATCTTTTTTATGCAGGGTGAAAACGTCATAGCTGGGATGAGCCCCCTCAAGTGAAGCGCCGAATCCGGGTTTTATGTTTTCTTTCAAAACCACATTTTGATTCGCCACCACCACTGGAAGGTCTCGTTTCTCAATTGGTTTGAGTGAGAGGATATAGTCGAGCATTACCTTTATTTCATTTTCCTGCAGGGAGTGATGAGGGTTCATCAGGGTAGTGCCCCATACACCAGAACCGCCTTCTTTCACTTTCCTGGTCAGATATTGCACAGCAGTCTTTTCATTGGGATACTTTTGTGCTATATCCTGGAACGATGGTCCCACAGTTTTTTTATCAAACTCATGGCAGGTTAAGCAATCACTTTTCTCCATCCAATACCTGCCCCTGTGATCATACTCCGCTTCTGGCCGCGGTGGCGTTTGTGTCGGGAGTTTTTTAAAATAAGTTATGAGCTGAGTCATTTCTTTATTCTTGAGTCGAAGGGTTGTATCCGCCGACAGGAGAGAGACTGTTATTCCTTCTGGAATCGCATGCATCTTAAAAGAACGCTCCAATCCCGGATCCCCTGCTTCATTTTCGACATATTCTGGACGTTCCTCAAATCGAATGGTATCCCCGGTAGAAAGGATCAGCATGAATTTCAGATGGATCTGATTATCCTTGAAAAAATAACCCTTACTCACTATGCGGGACTTCTCTATTTTGCCGCCTCGCTCAACATTCCATTGAAAATGCTGCATACTAGCAGAGAGGTAATCCGTACCCCAGCTGGAAGGTTGCACATTCTTTTTATCAGAATAGGCGGTTCCTTCCATAGATACACCGCCTTTCCAGGCTTTATATAAAGTGCATGAAGCAAGATCGTATGCAACATAAAAGTTGGAATCGAGAGCAAGGGTAATCATCCGGGGTTTCATGTCCAAAACAGAACGAAAAGCCCAGGGCTCAAGGGGTCTTTGGTGAATATTAGTTTTTTTTTCGCAGGCCGATACCAGGAGAATCAATGTTATAAAAAAGATTGATTTTTGATGTTTCATACTATGTATTCGAATCGGATTGGTTAGGGTTCGTGTTACTGTGGCTTTGATTCGGGCCAGTTAAGATGTTTGTGAAGGAATTTAAATGTCCCTTCACCCCGCATGGAATGACCACCGTTAAAATATTCAATTTCGGTTTTGTCGCCGAGATTGAACTGGTCGTAAAAATAATTCACCTTTCCGTATTCATAAGCAACCCATTCATCAGGTTGCACAAGATCGTCATGGCCCCGCTCCACCATAAATGGGCGTGGAAAAATAAGGTAAGCCATTTCAGCATAGCTGAAAGTACTTCCCATATTGAAGTAAGGCATCTCCCATTCCAGTGAATTCATGAAGCCTCCTTTAAAGTGGGTATCAACAACCTTGCGGGACCAGTCACCGAAATCTCCGGCGCATATGGACAGACAATAACCTTCCAACACGGCGGGTACACGCATCGCAGTTTCACCACCGTAACTCAGTCCGTAAAAAGCAATTCTATCTTTATCCACAAATGGGAGGGAACCAAGCCATTTTAGCGTTTGATCATGTTGGGAAACAATGAATGAAAAAAGTGTTTTCTTTAGTGTATTGGCCTTTCTGCCAAGCCAACGGTATTGGTCTTCCCCCCGGTAGGGATTGTATGGCGCATAGACTATAAATCCCTGGTCAGCGAGTTTTGCCGCAACATTGTTATAGGCTGTGTTATTCCCTTCCACTAGTTTTTGTGGAACGTCATCACGACCATGCTGGCACACAACTACGGGTCTCTTTTCTCCGGATTTCAGGTTTTTAGGAATAAGAATTACTCCCGCCGCAGACAAATCGGGATATACATCCAGAACGACTTCATATCCTGTCCATTGCTCATTGTTATAGATCTTTCGCGTGTGGGGATTGGGGGGTAGCATAGTGTCATCGAATTTCCCGATAATTTCCTCCTGAAAAGTCTTTCGGTACGATTTAGCTTCGTCAATGAATTTCTCGGGCTGGTACGTAGGATGAAACGGCTTTGTGCTCCAGGTTCTTTTTTCAAATTCAGGCATT
>JAYSOP010000192.1:0-2617 GCA_043722905.1 Chryseolinea sp. | reverse complement strand
TTTTTGAGAGCCTCTTTACTAAACTTTTTCCTGAGACGTTCGAGTTTACTTATTGTTATTTGTTATCGCGATTTAATTTTTAACCACTACAACGGTATGGATACCGTTCGCAGTTGAGTAGAAGGAAATCCAGCACCTATGAAACAAGCCGTTACAAGAATTGTTTTAACTGACCGTTTAGTGAACCTTTCTCCCATCCTCAAAACGCAACATCTTATAATCAGCGTAAAGCGTACCAAATGGAACTACGCTGGCCATCCAGAGTAAAATCATTTTCTTCCAGGACCACTGATATTGAAATTTTGCCTGAACGCTGAGGAAAATGTATAAAATGAATAGGACACCATGGGCCATGCCTACAACCCTTACCATTTCGGGCTTGCCGGCCAGGTATTTCAGGGGCATGGCAATCGCGAGCAAAATGATAAAAGAAAAGCCTTCGCATAACCCGGTAATGCGCAAGCGACCGATCGTGCTCGATGCATTCATCTATTCCAATAGTCTCCAGTTTTTTATTTGCTCAAAGAAATTCCCAATAGAAGAGGGGGCTACCACAACGCAAAAAATGAATCCGAATAATGCGCCATAAAGGTGAGCGTCATGGTTGATGTTGTCATTCGATTTTCTACCCTGATACCAGGAAAACGCGATATAGCCTGCACCCAGTATAAATCCGGGCATACAAAATGCGATAAAAATGCAGATGTGTTCCAGGGGCTGGAAAATGATAAACGCAAAAATTACAGCAGAAACTCCTCCGGATGCGCCCAGTGAATTGTACCGATGATTGTTCTTATTTTTAAAATACGTTGGAATATCTGAAACGATGATAGCAAGCAGATAAAGGGCAATGAAATATAGACTTCCCGCAGTACCGAACAAACCCTGAAACTGCCTTTCAATCGCGATACCAAAAAAATAAAGAGAAAACATGTTCCATAAAAGATGAGCATGGTCTTTATGAATAAAACCCGACGACAAAAACCTGTAATATTGTTGTTTTTGATTGATGGCGTAAGGATTCATCATACACGCCGATAATATTTCCGGTGCTTTAAAGGCATAGAAACTAATCAACGCAGTAACCCCGATAATAATGTATGTAATGTACAAAGAGAGAATTATGTTATATCGCAAACATAAGCAATTTTAACTTCCTCTGAAGATCACACCTATAATTCCTGAAAGATTCAAACAGACGTACCCTGAAAATGGTTATATGAAATTTTGATATTGGCGGACTTATGAAGTAAGTCTTTCAGAAGTTAAAATGTAATCCGCTGGTAACTGGGATTTCTTCCGGAGTAGGCGTTAGCTCATTCGCAGATGCTTTTACATAATCGTCACCGATTTTCACTATATATAATAGTCCTTTGTACTTGTTCTCACGGGGTTTCCCATAAATGGTTCCCTTCCGGTTTTTGTATAATACGGGGTCGCCGTTCTTTATTTTTTCCATAGTACTGATTTCAATATAAAACTTATGCCGCAATCCTTCTCCCTTTCGGGAAGTGCCCGTTTGAGCCATCATTCCTGAATTGGCACAAGTGGTTATGATATCGTATTTTCGACGATGCATTCGTGGCGGTTAATTATTTTCCCAATCATTTTGTTTGCCTGCAGCAAGCGTGAAATTCTACCCCCTGTACCCGTATTACCCCTGCCAACTCCGGCTCAGGTTCAATGGCACGAAATGGAACAGAATGCTTTCATCCATTTTACAACCAATACCTATACGGATTTGGAGTGGGGCTTTGGCGATGAGGATCCAGCGATATTTAACCCATCGGAATTTAATGCAGATCAATGGATTGCAACGTTTAAGGATGCAGGCTTTAACGGCGCGATCCTAACCTGCAAACACCATGATGGATTCTGTCTGTGGCCCAGTGAATACACGGAGCATTCAATAAAGAATACGCCATTTGAAAACGGCAGGGGAGACATTGTAAAAGCAGTAGCCGAAGCCTGTAAAAAGTATGGACTTAAGTTTGGTGTTTACCTTTCACCCTGGGACCGGAACCATCCTGATTATGGTCGGCCGAAGTATATTGATTATTACCGCAGCCAGCTACGCGAGATCTTTTTAAATTATGGACCCATTTTTGAAATGTGGTTTGATGGTGCAAACGGAGGTACGGGCTACTACGGCGGTGCGAACGAAAAACGCGCCATCGATGGTTCCGCTTATTACCAATGGCCTGTAACCATGGGGTTAGTGAAAGAAATGGAACCCAACATTCTGTTCTTTAGCGATGCCGGTCCAGGGGTGCGATGGGTTGGGAACGAACGGGGCACTGCCGGGGAAACAAATTGGAATTCGATTACGCCCGACACTTTATTTGCCGGCAAACCGGGTATCCAGGATTTGTTAAATACCGGGCATCCGGAAGGAACCCACTGGATTCCGGCGGAGGTTGATGTGTCGATCAGGCCCGGATGGTTTTATCATCAAAAGGAAGACTCACTGGTGAAATCCGCCGAGAAACTATTTGAAATTTATTTAACCTCCGTCGGTCGCGGGTCCACTCTGCTGCTAAATGTACCCCCAGACAAACGCGGCCTGTTGAACGAAAAAGATGTTGCCGTTCTAAAAGCCTGGAGGAAATTAATTGAT
>JAYSOP010000191.1:0-5677 GCA_043722905.1 Chryseolinea sp. | reverse complement strand
AAGTCTGAGTATGACCAGGAAACCCGAACTTGTAAATAAATCCCGATACAAATGAAATTAAGATCTGTACATTTAGCCATAGGATTATTGGCACTATTGCCGTTCATTTTGGCCTCATGTTTGAAATCGGAGGAGGAAATTCCGGATTTCAACACGCAGTTGCAAAACGATATTCAAGCGATCGATAACTATCTGGCCAGCAATAACATTATTGCAGTGGAGGACATTAGTGGACTGCGATACGTTTTACACGAAGATACTACCACCCATAAACCTACTATCGACAGTTGTGTCACCGCAAATTATCGGGGCTTTTTCCTCTCAAGCGGCGTGAAGTTCGATGAGGGGGCGGGTGTTTCGTTTCCCTTAAATGGGGTAATAGACGGTTGGAAAATTGGTATTCCATTGCTTGATGAGGGCGATTCAGCAACCCTGTACATACCATCAGGTTATGGTTATGGTTATTACGGGTACCCGCCTGAGATACCCAGTAATGCCAATTTGATTTTTAATGTATCCGTGAAAAAAATTGGAAATTCGTACAGGTCATCAGATCGTAGCTGCAACTAATAATCAGCACAAATTAACGGAAATCCGGCCGTTGATCGAGCCCGATTTCCGCATTTTAAGCTTATCCGACATCGGATGTTTTGACGAGTTACCGGAAACTCACAATACGCTGAAAAAAAATTCCCATCAAAAGGCGGCTTACGTCTACGCACATTATCATATCCCATGCTTCGCAGACGATACAGGACTTGAGGTTAATGCCTTGAATGGATCACCGGGTGTTTATTCCGCGCGTTACGCTGGCGAGCACAGAAGCAGCGAAGACAATATTCGATTGCTGCTGGCAAATCTTCGCGGTGTAAAAAACAGAAATGCCTGTTTCAAAACGATTATTACTTTTATCGGATTAAAAGAAACTAAATATTTTGAAGGCATCCTCGACGGATCAATATGCGAAGTTCCCTGCGGGTCACAGGGCTTTGGGTATGATTCCGTTTTTCAGCCTATGGGATTTCACCAAACACTTGCTGAGATGACCGTTCAGGAAAAAAATAAAATAAGCCATCGGGGAATTGCGATTCAAAAGCTGGTAGGGTATTTGAAAAATAACTTCGCTACCGAAGCGCATGCACATTGAAATCTGATTTTGTATTTTCGGGCTTACCCATTTATGAGCGCACCTTTTACTATTGGCATCACCGGCGGAAGTGGTTCTGGAAAGACTTACTTCATTAATAATTTATCCGGCCGTTTTCGTCCCGAGCAGATCTGTCTCGTCTCTCAGGATCACTATTATAAAGCCATTGATCTGCAACATAAAGATGCGCAAGGCATCGAAAATTTTGATTTGCCCTCTGCGATAGAGCGCAAAAAATTGCACGAAGATATATTAAAAATAAAGAAGGGTATTTCTGTTAGGATTCAAGAATATACCTTTAATAATCCGGCTGCCACAGCCAATATTATTGAGTTCAGGCCTGCACCATTGCTGATCATCGAAGGTTTATTTGTTCTGCATTTTGAAGAAATAGCGCGTGAGCTCGATCTTAAGATTTTTATAGAAGCCGAAGATCATATTAAGCTAGGAAGGAGAATAAAAAGAGACAATGATGAGCGGGGGTATGAAATGAATGATGTTTTATACCGATATCAAAATCACGTCATGCCCGTTTACGAATCAATAATCGAGCCCCTGAAACACAATTCAGACATGATTATTCCGAATAACCATAACTTTACCCACGCGATTGATATCCTGGCTCTCGCCCTGAAAGCCAAATTATCTGCCGGTGAAAAGTAAGACCGGTTTGTAGTTTACGTCAATTTGTCTACTTTTGTAACCCTCGCATCAGATGAGAAAGAAAAGACTACATGCAGTTACCCTTATTATTGGAAGCATCATTGCTTTGGCAATTGCGTTCTCTCAGTTTTTAGGTCCTGATTTTTATTCATCTGAGAAAACTGCAAAATCCGAACAAGCAAGTGATGAGTCCCGCAATGAAACTGGCACGTATATTTCATTGCCATCGCTTTCCCTTCCAGCTCCGGTGCATGTTCAGTCTGGTCTTACCACCTATTGTTTATTCGCGATTTTCTTTGAGGAAGATGTTGATGGGGATCAGGATGATGATGACCACTTTATTACCGATCGTTTTTTTCAAACCCTCTTCAGGGTTATCATTTCTCCTAACGCACCCTAAGGCTCCGCGCGTTAATCTTTCCGGTTTCCGGAATCACTCTATCGTATTCAATAACATTTAATAAACATTATTTTCATTATGAGAAACAAAGGCTTTGTGTCAGTATTGACAATTGTGGTAACCCTGCTCTGTTTATACTACCTCTCGTTTACTTTTATATCGCGTGGTGTGCAGAAAGATGCGACCAAATACGCGACTAACCAGAATGGCAAGGTGGATGCCATAAAAAAACAGAATTACCTGGACTCCGTTTGGAACAAACCAGTATATAATTTTCTGGGTTTGAAAGAATTTACCTATAAAGAAGTTAAGAATAGTGAAATCAGCCTGGGGCTTGACCTGCAGGGGGGGATGCACGTAACCCTGGAAGTTTCACCGATTGATATTATCAGGACTTTTAGCGCCAACAGCCAGGATTCCGCCTTCCAAAAAGCCCTTATTAAAGCGAACCTGAGACGAAAAAATAGTCAAAGCAGTTTTAGTGCTTTATTTTTTAATGCCTATCGGGAAGACAATCCAGGAAAAAGGCTCGCACCATTATTCTCCAATGCATCCACGGTAGGAAAAATAAGTCTGAACGATTCAGATGAAAAAGTAATCAATACCATTGATGCAGAAATTGAAAGCGCCATTGACCGGTCTTTAACGATTCTTACCAACCGTATAGACCAGTTCGGAACCTCGCAACCCAACATCCAACGGCTAGGTACTGGCCGTATTCAAGTGGAAATACCGGGCGCTGAAAATCCCCAGCGGGTTAGGAAATTATTGCAAGGGGTAGCCAAACTGGAGTTCTGGGATGTAATAGAACCCAATGCTATCAGCGGAGCCTTAATGGCCATAAACGAAGTGTTGGTGAAAGAGCAAAAGGCCCAGACCGCTTTATCATTGCCAGGAGAAAAGAATCAGGAAAAATCCTTGCAGGAAGCTTTGGCCCCTGACCAGGCAAAAAGTGATACCATTACTGATCTGGAAAAAAGCCTTGAAACAGCAGCAGATAGTTCAACACAGGGGTTAGATTCCCTTCAGAATGCAAATACTTCACCCCTCTTCTCCTTAAGCTCCCCCCCTGGTACCTTTCGGTATGATCTGGCAGACACTTCACAAATTAACCGCGTCTTTAAAAGAGCAGACCTTTCTGGACTGCTTCCCAGAAATGTTGGTGTATTCTGGGGTCACAAAGCCGACAGGGTGAGTTCATCTGATGCCAGCGAAGAAGCCAAACTTCAACTTTACTTTCTCGATCTAGGCAGAAACCGAAAGGCGAAATTATCCGGAGAATCCATTGTCAATGCGCGCACCGATCTGGATGAAAAAGCTCAGCCTGCAGTGAGCATGTCAATGAATACTACGGGAACGAGGGTCTGGGCAAAGTGGACTGCTCAGGCGGCTACTAATCGCTCACGCATAGCCATCATGTTAGATAACCTCATTTTTTCCGCACCCTATGTTAATTCGGAAATTCCCAACGGAAATTCCATAATATCTGGAAATTTTACATCCGACGAGGCCAAAGATCTGGCAAACATTTTAAAAGCCGGATCATTGCCTGCTCCTATTGTGATCGTAGAAGAAACGGTAGTTGGTCCGACGCTTGGGGCTGAGTCCATTCAGAATGGATTGATCTCGATAGTGGTTGGGTTTCTGGTCATTATTGTGTTTGTCGTGGTGACTTATAATTCAGCAGGATGGGTTGCTGACGCAGCAGTGGTGTTAAACTTATTTTTCCTTCTGGGGATTCTCGCCTCATTGAATGCTGCATTAACCTTACCGGGTATCGCGGGTATTTTGTTGTCACTGGCCATCGCGGTGGATGCCAACGTGTTGATCAATGAGCGGGTTAAGGAAGATCTGAATGAAGGAAAAACTATGGAAACGGCGATAGCCAATGGCTACAAAAATGCCTTTTCGGCGATCATCGATTCGAATGTGACCACCTTAATCAAAGGTTTTGTATTACTGATTTTTGGATCCGGATTAATTTACGGATTTGCTGTTACGTTGGTGATTGGTATCCTTTGTTCATTATTTACCTCGGTTCTTTTTACGCGTTTAATATTTGAATACTACACTAAAAAAGGAAAAGTCATCAGATTTTCGTTCCCCTGGTCCAAGAATCTCTTCCGTAATATAAAAGTTGATTTTATTGGCAATAGGAGGATCTATTATATCGCTTCAGGATTGGTCATCATGGCTGGTTTTATTGCCATCGCAGTAAAAGGACTTAATTACGGTGTGGATTTTAAAGGAGGGCGTACCTATATTGTTGAATTTAATAAAACATTGAATTCGCAGGATATCAGGGAATCTCTGGCAACTCCTTTTGATGGCCCACCGGAAGTGAAGACTTACGGGTTCGACAATAAATATCAGATTACAACGGACTACCTGGTGGACGACAATACGGAGGGCGCTACAGACCAGGCAGAATCAGCCCTCATGACAGGTCTCTCCAAGTTTTCCGGAACGAACCCCACCGTACTGAGCTACAATAAGGTTGGGCCTACCGTGGCCAACGATATAAAACTATCGGCGCTTTATGCATTGGGAATTGCCATATGCTTAATGTTCTTATACATATTAATCCGCTTCAGAAAATGGCAGTTTGCGCTGGGTACCATGGTGAGTTTGGTGCATACGGTTTTAGTGGTTCTTGCGGTTTATACTTTGTTAGAAGGAATTATGCCTTTTGCTATGGAAATAGATCAAGCCTTCATTGCGGCTATCCTTACCGTTATAGGATATTCTATAAATGATAGTGTGGTGGTATTTGACCGGGTAAGAGAATTCCTTACCGGTAAAAAGCAAGATGAAGACGAACCAAGGGTTATCAACAATGCTTTAAATGATACTTTAAGCCGAACTTTAATAACTGGTATGTCAACTATATTTGTGATTATCATCCTGTTTGCTTTCGGCGGCGAGACCATTAAAGGGTTCACCTTCGCTATGTTAATTGGTGTATTGATCGGAACATATTCGTCGCTTTGCATTGGTACACCGGTATTGGTAGATTTTACCAAACGGGTTGAGAAAAAGAAGAAAGTAGCCATTCCGGCATAAAAAATGCAATAATAATATTGGCCCGCATGCAAAACCATGCGGGTTTTTTTTGTCAATTATTTTAGAAACCAACAACTCATTCCACTTTTCGCAGGAAACATATTCTTGTGTGGAGCTGCATACACCCTTGCGAGTGATTCGGAGTATGAAAATGGGTTCTGATGAGTTCGTCACAACTTAGTTGTAACGCTGATCCACCCACTTTTAAATGAGGCGCAACTTCTGGCCTACACGCGAATCAGTAATGGCATTCTACGTTAGAGGTGAGCCCGCCGCTACCGTCAACTTGAGGGGTGTTGGTCGTTGGCAATCCAGCTGCAGACCTGAAGCCTTCGGCTTTGAGCTTTGCGGGCAATAAAAGCTTCGAATCGCGATAGCTATCGGGAGGGAAGAGGTGATCCCCG
>JAYSOP010000190.1:0-5724 GCA_043722905.1 Chryseolinea sp. | reverse complement strand
ATTACAATAGATTCCATTGGAACCCTCGTCAATACGGTGGAATAAAACTTACTATAAAACAATTATGATTTTAACTGGAAAAAATATAATCGGCAACGCTTTGATCGCGGAAGGAAAAAACATTTTTTACGCGGAGGACCCTGCAAACGGAAAGAAACTTGAACCTGGTTTTTATGAAGCCACTGAAAACGAAATTGAGACTGCGATAGAAAAAGGGTCACTCGCTTTTCAGGACTATCGTAGAAAAAGTGGTATCGAAAGAGCAGGATTTCTAGAGGCGATAGCAGACGAAATCTTAGCGCTTGGGGATGATCTTATTAGCCGTTGTATGTTGGAAACGGGATTGCCCGAAGCACGATTGAAAGGTGAACGTGGAAGAACGGTTGGACAACTAAAACTTTTTGCCAGTTATATTAGGGAAGGGTCCTGGACAGAAGTGCGTATAGACAAAGCTGACCCAACCAGAACGCCTCCCAAGCCCGACATTCGCAGCATGCAAATACCGCTCGGGCCTGTTGGGATTTTCGGTGCCAGTAATTTTCCCCTGGCGTTCTCTGTTGCCGGGGGCGATACCGCATCCGCGCTGGCTGCCGGATGTACGGTAGTTTTTAAAGGTCACCCTGCTCATCCGGGTGCTTCAGAGATGGTTGCTAGGGCGATCAGTCAGGCGATACAAAAGTCCGGCATGCCGGAGGGAACGTTTTCAATGGTTCATGGAAAATCGACAGAAGTAGGGATGAGTATTGTGAAACATGCTGCTATCAAGGCCATCGGGTTTACGGGATCCTATCGCGGTGGCAAGGCTATTTTTGATGCTGCGAATAGCCGTACCGTTCCAATCCCTGTGTACGCTGAAATGGGAAGCACAAACCCGGTGTTTATACTTCCTCAAGCTTTAAATGAAAGGAGAGAAACCATTTCAAAAGAGCTGGCAGGAGCTGTTACCCTGGGCGTTGGGCAGTTTTGCACGAATCCGGGATTAGTGTTTTTTGAGCAGGGTGGAGATAAGGATTTTGTGCAGGCATTCTCCAAAAATATCCGCGAAAGCAAACCGGGGGTAATGCTGACCGCTGGTATTCAACAATCCTACAAATCTGGTATTGCAAAGTTGCGCAGCGCCAGGGGTGTTGCCACAGTGGCAGAAGGTAAAGCCGAAGGAGAGGGATGTCTGGCACCAGCGTTTTTATTTCAGACTACAGGAAGTGCCTTCCTCGAAGACCATGCTATGGAAGAGGAAATATTTGGCCCCTCAACCCTGGCGGTTACCGTCGAGGGTAGAGATCAATTGTTACAGATAGCCAGGCAGTTGGGTGGCCACCTCACGGCAACGCTTCATGGCACTGATCAGGATCTTCAGGATTATGCCGCATTAATCAGCGTACTGGAACAAAAAGTAGGCAGGCTGATCGTGAATGGGTATCCCACCGGCGTAGAAGTTAGCCATGCCATGGTTCATGGAGGTCCATTCCCCGCTACCACAGATAGCCGCACAACATCAGTAGGCACCGATGCTGTCAAGCGATTTACCAGGCCAGTATGTTATCAGAATTTTCCGCAATCCATACTCCCGGCTGAGCTGAAAGATGAAAATCCACTCCGGATATGGAGGCTTGTGAATGGGTCGTGGGGGAAATAATTTCCTGTGCGCCTTCTGTCTTTTCAATGAGCTCTGCGTATGCAACCTAAAATTCTGTCCATCGGGGGCACGAGTTCCTGGTCCTAGATATAAATGTCTCTGTGTCCTATTTGCACACCAACAATCATGCAGGCCCTTCAATCTGCATGAGTCAGTTCGGACGCTCCTTGAGCCAAAAAAGTTGCATTTCCTTTGTGAACCTTAGTGCCTCCTTTGCGTCCTCCGTGTAATGGATTTAAAGGGGATCTGAACCTGCGCTGGAGGCCCGGAGAAATCGCATCAGCGTTTAAAGGAAGTATACGTTGATGTCGCAAGGGAGGATTGCGATGATGAGCACACTTTCAGTTAAATTTTTGCCTCATTTGTTTTTTGGGATTCGTTTCGGAAATCAGTGGATTTTCAAGGGTTTTTATAAATTCCCCGGGGCTTAGCCGGCTCGCCAATCAATGACAGCGTTAAAAGGCTTAATTTTTCCGTCCGGTGGCGGCAGGCAAGGGTCGGTTGACAGGTTACTTGTCATTCATTTTCAGGTTTAATGGTGATGTTTTCAGTGTGATGGTGCGGGGGCAGACTTGACTTTACCTAACTTGTTTTCCTGATTGTATGAAGCGAATCATTTTCGTGATAATCCCGCTTTGGATTACCCTTGGCTGTGCCCATAGAGATGCGGGCAAAAATATTATCAAATTAACCGGTTCAAGTCCGGCGCCTGAAGTAATCACTCCCGAAGAAGAAAAACTAAATGCTGTTCTTGACTCCACTTTTTATATTGGGTATGTGGACTATTTTCCGGAAACGAAGGAATTCTACACGACCCTTTTTTATAAAGATGGATTTGCAAATCCCGATGAGGAAGTCCTGGAAACCCAACTGGATTCACTGATCTTTGCTGAAGAAGACTGGTCGCGAGAGCGGCTTCCGATGGCAGAGGCGAAAAAGATGCTCGTCTTGTCAGGCCTCGATACTATTTTCATTTACAACAGGCGGCATCAACTTATTTCAAAAGGTAATCTTTCTCGGGTTGAGTATCTCTGGGATGGTCTTGATGGTTACTTTATAGGTATTTTCGAGTCGGATGGAAAAATGAAAGAGCAGACAGAAGAACTTTATGGTATCAGTGCAAATTATCCTGGCTTTAACCGGACCTCTTTTATTTGTGAGGAAATTGAGGATAGAGCATTAAACAAAATTCTCGTTGATCAACTAAATATTGACCCGGCGATGGATTGGGATATGCGCCATTTCAGAACAAAACCAAAGGAAACAACCTACTCTATTGTTTCTTCTTATAAAATGAATTCTGAGGAAGGGGTATCATACCTGACGACACTGGAAAACGAAAAAGTGAACGTTTTAAATCAGGCGTTGAATGACTTTCATTTTTTAAACATTTTACCTTTACCCGTTCAGGTGAATGGCAAGCCCTTGTTATTGATTTCGGCGGGTTACCCGTCGAGTGATATATTATGGGATTATCTCGCAGCCTTTGATGGAGATAGTTATGAGCCCATTGATTACAACAGGGTTGCGTCTAAAACGGTTGCCTCTATCCAGGATTAGGATCTATTCCCAATCGCCGTTAAAGTAAAACCAACCTACCTTAACGACTGATGCGCGTTTTATTTTAAGCGTAATTCCCTCACTGAGTTGGAGTCACCCAACTATTCCTGAAAAGTTTCAAAAGTTTCCTGATTCTCTTTTTTTCTGATTACTTCGGAACAGGATCCGAATGAGCGTTTCCCAAACCTGAGAAATTCCGATTGAAAGCATTTTCGGATAACAGTGTTGAATTGGTCATTGACTTTGATAAATTCGCAGGACTCAAATCACCCGATCCTGGCAGCGATACTTTTCATGGAAAATGTAAACCAACCAAGGCGAGAGGATTAAAAGGCTAACGCTGATTTTAGCCTCGTCGTTTTATGACCAGATCCTTTTGCTCTTTAACCCCTTCCTTTAAAGTCGCTGACAAATGATGAATTGAATTTAAACCGACAACATGACCGCCCTCCGGATTGATTTTTTTACCGGTATTTGCCTATTTTTAACTTTTAGTAAAAATCCTTATGCACGAATCCTGGCTTCAAAATAAATGCCTTGTAATCATAGGCGGTACTACCGGAATAGGTTTATCGGCCGCGCAGGCTTTTATCCGCAACGGGGCTAACGTTGTAGCTATTGGCAGAAACCCGGAGAGTGTAGCAAAAGCATCATTGCAATTAGAAACCGCACTCGTCCAATCCGGTGATGCTACCCAACCCGAAACAGCGGTTCAGGCAATCCAGAATTGTATCAACCATTTCGGCGGATTTGATGGGCTCTATCATGTAGCGGGAGGCAGCGGAAGGAAGTTCGGAGACGGCCCCCTGCATGAAATGACAAAGGAGGGCTGGGACTATACCCTCAACCTCAACCTGAGTTCCCTGATGTTATCCAACCAGGCTGCCGTTAAGTTTTTTTTGGAACGGAAAACGGGAGGTAGTATTCTGAATATGGGTTCGGTGCTCGGATACTCACCGTCACCAAAATATTTTGTGACCCACGCTTATGCAGCAGCGAAATCCGCTGCCATCGGTTTCACAAAATCCATTGCGGCTTATTACGCTACCCATAATATTCGGATCAACCTTTTGGCTCCCGGCCTGGTAGAAACACCTATGGCCCAGAGAGCAGCCAACGATCAAACCATATTATCTTTCATTAAAACGAAACAACCCATGGACGGCGGCCGAATTGGTGTGTCGGAGGACCTTGACGGGGCAGCTGTTTATTTTATGTCAGATCACTCTAAATTTGCTACAGGTCAGGTACTTTCTGTCGATGGGGGCTGGAGTCTAACAGAAGGTCAGTATTAAGTATGATGACAAAAAGAGCTATAGGAATTGATTTAGGATGCACCAATATCAAAGCGGTGTTGATCGATGAACAAGGTACCATTCTCGATCAGGATCGTACCCAAACCAATGAGCAGGATAGCCAGTATTGGAAGAATACCGTAAATAATTTTATCCAAAATTTTAAAAGAAGATTTCCCGAAAATATTGATGGCATCGGGCTTTGCGCTCCAGGACTCGCCAACATTGACAACACCTGCATTGGCTGTATGCCCGGAAGGTTACCAGGCCTTGAAAATTTTGTCTGGTCAGATTTTGTAAAAGAAAAAATATGGGTATTGAATGATGCCCATGCAGCGTTAACAGCGGAATCCACTTTCGGAGCCGCCAAAGGCATGCAACATATTGTGATGTTGACATTGGGATCCGGAGTCGGTGGCGGGATTCTTATCAATGGCCAACTCTATCAGGGCATGGCACAAATGGCAGGTCATTTTGGTCATACCACCGTCGATGCAAATGTTCACGACCGGGACGTAACCAATATGCCAGGAAGCATTGAGGATGCAATCGGAAATATAACGATTGTTCAGCGCTCGCATGGAAAATTTAAGACAACTTTAGAACTCATTGAGGCCTACAAACGCGGAGAAACATTTGCCACGTGGTTGTGGCTCTCCTCTGTGAGAAAATTATCGATCAGTATCGCATCCGCCATTAATATGTTATCTCCGGAAGTAGTCATTATAGGAGGCGGAATCGGGCAGGCTGAAGAGGCTTTGATGAAACCTTTGGCAAACTTTTTGGAATTGTACGAATGGAGACCTGGAGGCAAACAAACACCTTTGAGACTCGCCACCTTCTCTGATATGGCAGGAGCCATAGGTGCGGCCGGCTTTGCTTTATCAAAAATTAAAAACCTTAAATGACACCGACACAGGATTATCTTAAAAAATGCCAGCACATACTGGACGTTGTTGCAAAACAGGAAGGCTCAATCTTACAGTGTGCCCACTGGTTTTCTAAAAGCATTCTTGCGGGCCGCATGGTCCACATTTTTGGATCAGGCCATAGCCGGATCATGGTGGAAGAAATGTGGCCAAGGTATGGATCCTTTCCTGGTTTTAACCCCATAGTTGAGCTCTCCCTTACATTTCACAATCTTGTGGTTGGCGCAAACGGCCAGCGACAAGCTATGTTCCTGGAAAACACTTCCGGACTCGCCGAAAGAATTCTTAGAAATTTTGATATCAC